>JBIJBH010000144.1:0-7942 GCA_044345315.1 Lysobacteraceae bacterium | reverse complement strand
TCGCGCTGCGCCTGCTGTGTTCGCTGCTGCCGGCCGAGTTGCGCGCGCAGATCGACGGCGACGCGGTGCCGGAGGACTGGCACTGGCCGGAGGCGCGCGACGCCTTCATCCGCTACGCGCAGCGCCGCGCGCTGGGCCCGTCCACCTCCTCGCTGGTCAAGGCCGCGGAAGCGCGCGGCATCCCGTGGCTGCGGCTCAACGAACAGTCGCTGGTGCAGCTCGGTCACGGCAAGTACCAGCAGCGGATCCAGGCCACCGTCACCGGCCGGACGTCGCATATCGCGGTCGAACTGGCCAGCGACAAGGAAGAGACCAACAAGATCCTCGGCTCGCTCGGTCTGCCGGTGCCGCGCCAGGAACTGGTCCAGAGCGAGGCCGGCGCGGTGCGTGCGGCCCGCCGCATCGGTTTTCCGGTGGTGACCAAGCCCTACAACGGCAATCACGGCCGCGGCATTTCGATCCGGCTCACCAACGAGGACGAGGTCATCGCCGGTTTCAACAAGGCGAAGGAGATCTCGCGTTCGGTGATCGTCGAGACTTATCTGGAAGGCGACGATCACCGCCTGCTGGTGGTCAACGGCGAACTGGTCGCGGCGACCCGGCGCACGCCGGGGCACGTGGTCGGCGACGGCGTGCACACGATCCGGCAACTGGTCGAGATCGTGAATCAGGATCCGCGCCGCGGCGTCGGCCACGAAAAGGTGCTGACCCGGATCGAACTCGACGCCCAGGCCGAGATGATGATGGCCCGCGCCGGCGTCGATGCCGATACCGTGCCGGAAAAGGACCGGGTGATCTATCTGCGCTCGACCGCCAATCTCAGCACCGGCGGCACCGCCACCGACGTGACCGACATCATCCACCCCGACAACCGCGACATGGCGGTGCGCGCGATCAAGGCGATCGGTCTGGACGTGGGCGGCGTGGATTTCCTCAGCACGAACATCGCCGAGAGCTACAAGAACATCGGCGGCGGCATCTGCGAAGTCAACGCCGCACCGGGGTTCCGTATGCACGTGGCGCCCAGCGAGGGCAAATCGCGCGACGTGGCCGGACCGGTGATCGACATGCTGTTCCCGCCGGGCACGCCGTCGCGGGTGCCGATCGCCGCGATCACCGGCACCAACGGCAAGACCACCACCTCGCGGATGCTGGCGCACATCGTCAAGATGGCCGGCTACACCCCGGGCCTGACCACCACCGACGGCGTCTACATCGACGGTCAGCGCACGGTCGAGGGCGACATGACCGGGCCGGTGTCGGCGCGCATGGTGCTGGCCGATCCGCAGATCGATTTCGCGGTGCTGGAGACCGCGCGCGGCGGCCTGCTGCGTGCCGGCATGGGCGTGTCCGAAGTCGACGTGGGCGCGGTGCTCAACGTGCAGAGCGATCACCTCGGCATGAAGGGGATCGACACCCTCGAACAGCTGAGCGAAGTGAAGCGGATCGTGGTCGAGGTCGCGAACGAATGCGCGGTGCTCAACGCCGACGACCCCAACGTCCTGCGCATGGGCGGCTACACCGACGCGAAGGTGATCTGCTACGTCACCATGAACCCCTCGCACGGGCTGGTGCGCGAGCACATCCGCGCCGGCGGCCGCGCCTGCGCGCTGGAGGCTGGCGTCAACGGCCAGATGATCACGCTCTACGACAAGGGCAGCCACATTCCGCTGCTGTGGACGCATCTGATTCCGGCGACGCTCGAAGGCAAGGCCCTGCACAACGTGCAGAACGCGATGTTCGCCGCGGCCATGGCCTATTCGCTGGGGATCAAGCTGGATGCGATCCGCACCGGTCTGCGCACCTTCGACAGCACCTTCTTCCAGGCCCCCGGACGGATGAACGTGTTCAACGAGCATCCGTTCAAGGTGCTGTTCGACTACGGCCACAACGCGCATGCGGTCGGGGCGATGGCCGACCTCGCGCAGCGGCTGGATGTCGCGGGTCGGCGGCTGGTGGTCGTCGCCGGTCCCGGCGATCGCCGCGACGAGGATCTGCGCGAGATCGCGCAGGCCGTCGCCGGCCGTTTCGATCACTACATCTGCCGCCGCGACGATACGCTGCGCGGCCGCGCGCCGGACGAAGTGCCGAAGCTGATCGCCGCGGTCCTGCGCGAACACGGCGTGTCCGACGAACAGATCACGATCATCCCCGACGAGCAGGAAGCGATCGACGCCGGCCTGCGCATGGCCCGTCCCGGCGATCTGCTGCTGGTCTTCGCCGATGCGCTGGTGCGCTCCTGGAAGCAGGTCATCAAGTTCAAGCCCGAGGGCATGGCGGAGAAACCCGCGCCGAAGCCGGTCGCGGCGCCGGTCGAGGAAGCGCCGGCGACCGAACCGGCGTTCTCGCCGGAGCAGTGGGAGGGGATCAGTCGCGACGAACGCGGCATCTTCATCTCGCGGGAGAGCGACGACTGAGCGCGTCCGTTCAAGACCAGCCCGCCGCCGCACCGCTGCCGTTCGACGATTCGCGCCGGCTCACCGGGCCGAATCTCTATTTCGACGCCCCCGGCGCGGTGCTGGAGACGCAGGGCGCGTCCGCGCGCGATGCCGCCGCGGCGTCGGCTTGGCGTGCGCGCGTCGACGCGATGTGCCGCCGTCTCGGCTGGCCGACGCCGGTCGTCGTCGTGCGCGCGCATGCGAGCGGCCAATCCCTGGCGTTCACCGCGCCGCCCGATCAACTGCTGGCCGCGACCGAGGTCAACGAATGGGCCTGGTGCGCAGCGGTCGGCGACGACCGTCATCACGCCCCGGGACATCCGCTGGCCGACGACGATCGCGCCTTCGACACGCTGTCGCGTTTCGCCGCCGGCGAACGCAATCCGGCCCTCATCGCACTGCTCGAAGCGGCCAGAGCGCACGCGGCGCCGGTGCTGTTCGACGACGAGATGCTCAGCCTCGGTCTGGGTCGGCATGCCCGCAGCTGGCCGGTGCAGGCCCTGCCGGCGCCCGAGGCGGTGGACTGGTCGGCGTTCGTGCGCATTCCCGTGGCGATGGTGACCGGCTCCAACGGCAAGACCACCACGGTGCGTACGCTCGCCGCGATCCTGCGCGCGCACGGCCTGCGCACGGCGCATTCCTGCACCGACGGCCTGTTCGTCGGGGGCGCAGCCGGTGCCGCCGGCGAAGCGCTGCAGTCGCTGGAGAGCGGCGACTACTCCGGCCCCGCCGGTGCGCGCCAACTGCTGCGCCGCGGCGATGTCGAGGCGGCGGTGCTGGAGACCGCGCGCGGCGGCATGATGCGCCGCGGCCTCGCCCTCGGCCGCGCCGACGTGGCGATCATCACCAACGTCAGCCCCGACCATTTCGGCGAGTACGGCGTGCATTCGCTGGACGATCTGGCCGACGTGAAATTCACCCTCTCGCGTGCGGTGCAGGGCGGCGGTTGGCTCGTGCTCAACGCCGATGATCCACGGCTGCGCGCGCGCGGGGCGGGCGTCGATGCCCGCCTGGCCTGGTTTTCGACCGCGGACTTCGACGACATCGCGGCGACGCTGCCCGCCGATGCGCCGCTGTGCGCGCCGCACGCAGGCCGCCTGCGTCTGCGCGATGCCGGCGGCACGCACGATCTGGGCGAGGTCGCGGCCATGCCGCTCACCCTCGGCGGCGTCGCCCGCCACAACGTCGCCAACGTCGCGGCCGCCGCGATGGCCGCCGCATGCCTCTCTCTGCCGGCGCAGACGATCCGCGCCGCGCTCGCCGGCTTCGGCGCGCACCACGCCGACAACCCCGGTCGACTGCAGCGCTGGACCTTCGGCGGACTCGACATCTTCCTCGACTACGCGCACAACCCCGACGGTCTCGCCGGTCTGCTCGACATCGCGAACGCCCGCCGCGGCGACGGTCGTCTGGCCCTGCTGCTGGGCCAGGCCGGCAACCGCGAGGACGACCAGATCCGCGCGCTGGCCGCGACCGCTGCGCGCTACGCGCCGTCGCTGGTGGTGGTCAAGGACATCGACGGTTATCTCCGCGGCCGCGAGCCCGGCGAAGTCGCGCGGCTGATCCGCGACGAACTGCTGCGTCACGGCCTGCCCGAATCGGCGCTGCCGGTGCATCTGCGCGAAGCCGACGCCGCGCGCGCCGCGCTGGCCTGGGCGCGACCGGGCGATGTGCTGGTGCTGCCGGTGCACAGTCTCGGCGCGAAGGCCGAAGTCGCGGGCCTGCTCGATGCGCTGCAGGCCGCCGGCTGGCGTGCGGGCGAGCCGCTGCCTGCGGCGGTGCCAGGCGGTGCCCATGGCGACCTCGGACAGGCGATCAGATCCAGCGCTCCATCGGGCGATACAGCCAGCGCTTGAGCCGCAGCCTCGCCGGCAATTCGCCGAGCCAGTCCGCACTCAGCCTGCGATTGTCGGGACTCGCGCGCAGGCCGTCGAACAGGGCGTGGAGTTCGGCGCAGAGCGCGCGGTCCTCCGTGAACAGCATCGCCTCGACCAGGCGATCGTGCGCGGCGTGTTCGAAGTTGTAGCTGCCGATCGCGGTCTCGCGGTCGTCGACGAGCAGGATCTTGGAATGTTCGCCGGCGCGGTTCTCATGGATCCGCGCGCCGGCCGCCAGCAGCGCGGCGTAGCGCACCGAAGCGGAAATCCACGGCGCCTGCGAGGCTTCCAGCGAATCGCGGTGCGAGTGGAAGATCTCCACCTCGACCCCGCGCCGGCAGGCGCGCAGCAGCGCTTCGCGCAGGATCGGCGCCGGTTTGCAGTAGAACGCGGTGATCCGCAGCGAGCGGCGTGCGCGGTCGATCATCGCGGCGAGTGCGGCGGTGAGCCGATTGTCGACCGCGCCGAACGGGAAGCGGCGGTCGTGCCGGCCTTCCGGGTCCTCGCAGAGATAGCGCAGGGGCATGCGCCCGTCGCCGGTCGCTGCCGGCAACTGCGCGCGTAGCCGAGCCGTGTCCGCGTCGCCCAGGCCCGCGAACCGGCACGCATCGCGCAGCAGATCGGCGACCACCGCACCTTCGACCAGCACCGAGACCTCGTTCCAGCGATCGAACGAATGCCCGGCGAGATTGCTGCTGCCGAAGATCGCGGCGCCGGCTTCCGAGACCTGGATCTTGACGTGCATGCCGCCGCCCACCAGCCGATGGCGCAGGCCGCGCGACGCGTATTCGAAGATGCGGCCGCCGGAAGCGCGCAGCGCGTCCAGATGCCCCTGCAGCCTGCGGTGTTCGTCCGCGGTGCCGAGATTGCGCGCCAGACGCTGGCCGAACCGGTCCATCGCCAGGATCACGCGCACGCCCCGGCGCTGCGCGTCGAGCAGCGCCTCCAGCATCCGGGCGGTGCGCGCGTCGCTGCCGACGTAGTAGCTGCTCAGGATCAGGAACGCACGCGCGTCTTCGACCATCCGCAGTCGCGCGGACCATTCGGCCTCGCGGTCGGCGAGCAGGCGCAGCGAGCTCGCGCTCGAAGCCCACCCCGCCGTGCCGCCGGATGTACCGGGGTCGCACATGGCCGTTCCATGACCGTTTCGTGACGATGCCTGCCGTGATAGCAGGAAACGCCGCGCGGGGGAATGCTGTTCGTCGGCGGGGGACCGGTCGCCGACGGACGGGCGGACGACCCTCGTGGCGCGCCGTTTACTGCCGGCGCGCGTCCCAGGCCCGGATCGCGGCCTCGACCGCGTCCACGCCGCGGGCCGCGGCGGCGGCATCGACCTGATCGATGGTGTCGTTCGGGCTGTGGATCACGGTCATCACCTTCGGCCGCGACATGACCCGCTTGCCCGAGAACATCTCCAGGATGCCGGGAATCTCGTCGGCGCCGACCAGCGAATAGGACACCGCGGGCCAGCCTGCGCGCAGGAAGGCGCGATGGTCGGTCGGCGGGTATTGCTCGCCGGCGCTCAGCGCGAGGCCGCGCGCGGTCGCGGCCTCGCGGGTGCTCGCGACCAGCGGATGCGCCGGGTCCGGGGTCATCATCCACAGACTGTCGCCCCAGCCGAACACATCGAAATTGATGTACAGCGCCGGCCGCGGGCTGCCCTGTTCGATGTAGGCGGCGGCGCCGAGCAGGCCATTCTCTTCGAGGTCCCAGAACGCGACGGCGACCCGGTGGTGCTTCAGCGGTTTGCGCTTGAAACGCTCGGCGAGCGCCAGCGCCACCGCGCTGCCGGAGGCGTTGTCGGTGGCGCCGCGGCCTTCGGCAACGCGATCGGAATGCGCACCGATCAGCAGCAGCGGCTTGTCCGCGCCGCCGCCGAGCGCGTGCCCGCTGACGTCAGCCAGCAGGTTCTCCCCCTGCAGCGCATTCACGGTGAAGGTCTGGCTGCGCACCTGAAGCCCCAGCGCCTGCAGTCGCGTGCGCAGATGCGCGCGACGACCGGCGTTGTCGTCGGCCTCGGCCATCTTCGCGACATCGGCGAACCACAGATCGCCGCGCGCGGCCGGCGCCTGCGTCGCGCTCCGCGGCGCGCTCGCGCAGCCGGCGACCAGGGCGAGCAGCAGGACGCTGCCGAACACGGCGGTGCGGCGGGGAAACAGGGTCATGGTGCGGGCTCCGGCGGACGAAGCCGCGATCCTGCCACAGTGCGCAGAGCCATCGGCGTGTCGGAAGTCATCGCCGCGGCGGTGTAGGGATTTCCCTACACGCGGACGCGGCGGATCCCGGTTGTGGCCGTGCCGGTCCGCGCCTAGTCTGTGCGCAGGACGAACCGAGGGGACAGGGAATGACGATCCGCGTATTTCTGCTCGACGACCACGCGCTGGTGCGCACCGGGCTGCGCATGATGCTTTCGGCCGAGACCGACATCGAAGTGGTCGGCGAAGCCGACAGCGGCGAGGCCGGGCTGCCGATGATCCGCAGGCTGAAACCCGATGTGGTGCTGTGCGACCTGCATCTGCCCGGTATCAGCGGCCTGGAAATCACCGATCGCATCGTCAAGGGCGATTACGGCTGCCGCGTGGTCGTGGTCTCGGTGCTGCAGGACGGGCCGATGCCGAAACGGCTGATCGAGGCCGGCGCCTGGGGCTACGTCGGCAAGGGCGGCGATGCGGCGGAACTGCTGCGCGCCGTGCGCGACGTCGCCCGCGGTCGTCGCTATCTCGCCGGCGATATCGCCCAGCATCTGGCCCTGGCCGGCCTCGGCGGCGACAAGACCCCGTTCGACGCGCTGTCGCCGCGCGAACTGGAGATCGCGATGCTGATGGTGCAGGGCATGCGCCAGGAAGACATCGCCAAACGGCTGAGCCTCAGCTCGAAGACGGTGAACACCCACAAGGGCCGGCTGTTCGAGAAACTCGGGATCGAGGACAACATCGCCCTGGCGCGGCTGAGCAGCCAGTACGGCCTGAGCGATCCCGCCCGCGCGCTTTGACCTGCGCCCGAGGATCGCCCGTCGCAGGCGGCAGCCGGCGATCCGGACCCGTCCATCGGCGCGTGCGCTTTTCTTCCTGCCCATCCGTGCGCAGCCGATCACGGCTTGCCTGTCGCCCGCACGCCGTTCGTCGGAGTGCCGAAAGTTGGTCTTGCGCTCATCTGGCGTTATGTATAACGTAACGCGTCACAGCGTGAGCACCCCCAGGCCGATGTCCCGTTCCACTACGCCCGAAGCCATGCGTCAGGCGCGCTTTCGCGAGCGGCAGAAGAGCCTTGGGCTGAAGACGATCACCCTGAGCGTGTTGCCGCTGTACCACCCCCTGCTGAAGGCGCTGGAGAAGCGCATGCGGCGGGAGAACACTCCCCCCTCTCTACTGATCGCGGAGATCGACAGCACCATGTCCACCCCCCTGGCCCAACCGATGGCGACCGTCTCGGCCGTCGCGCCTCCCACGACCTGGACCGCCCGCTCGCTGTTCGAGGCGCTGCAGCCGCACCTCAACCGCTACGGCATGGTCGCCGAGCTGATCGACGGCGCCGATCCGACCATCCACATCGTGGTGGACGAGGACGGAGAACTGGATGTGACCATGGCCGTGTCTGGCGAGCAGATCTTCGTCAGCGTGCCGCTGG
>JBIJBH010000152.1:0-7689 GCA_044345315.1 Lysobacteraceae bacterium | reverse complement strand
TCCACGGCCTCAACGACGCCTGCCTCCGTCTCAATCCGATCAATCCGCTGTCGAACCTCGGCATCGTCCGCCAGTCCCACGGCAGCGATCTCTACATCGTCTTCGGCGAGCTGTCGGCGCGTTCGCCGGTGCTCAACGTGCTGGAGGAAATCCGCGTACTCGCCGACAACGCGCTGGACGCGGCCGAAGCGGTCGCGCCTTTCCTCGGCGCGCACGCTCCGCTGTCGGTCATGGCCGCCGTCGGGCAGGGGGGCTGAGTCATGGGCATCCTCAACAAACTGTTCACGCTCGTCCGCGGCGGTGCGACCGAGGCCGGCCAGGCCGTGGTCGACGCCAATGCGCTGCGCATCCTCGATCAGGAAACCCGCGACGCGCAGGCCGCGCTTGCCCGCTCGCGCGACGATCTGGCCAAGCTGATGGCGCAGCGCAAGCTCAAGGCGGACGCCCACGAGGCCGATCGGCGCAAGTTCGCCGAATACGAAGGCTACATGCAGGTCGCGCTGCAGAAGAACGACCCCGGCCTGCAGATGGAGGTCGCGCAGCGGATCGCCGATCTCGAGGCCAAGGCCGGCGAAGACGCCCGGGTGATCGCCGAATACGATGCCTCGATCGTCAAACTCCGCGCGTCGGTGACCCAGGGCGAACGCGCGCTGGAGCGCCTGCGCGCACAGATCGACACCGTGCGCGCGACCGAATCGGTGCAGCGCGCCCAGGCGACGATCGCGGCCCGCCATTCCGGCACCAACGCCAAGATGCGCACCGCGCTCGACAGTCTCGAGCGGATCAAGCAGCGTCAGGCCGAAACCGGTGCGCGGATCGAAGCCGCCGGCGAGCTGGAGGCCGAGCGCGGCGACGATGGGCTGAGGAAGCGGCTGTTCGGCGAGCAGGCGGGCGCCGAGGCGGTGCTCGCGCGCTACCGCGGCGCCCAGGCGCTGCCGGCGCCTGCGACGGCTGCGCTGCCCGCACCGGAGTCCAGCGGCGAGCTGCTGCCGGCGCCGTCCGAACGCGTCGGCGGCTGACGAGGGCCTCGCATGCTCATCGTCCACCTCCTGCGGACGCTTCGCAGGCATGTCGCGACGCTCAGCTGGACCGCGCTCGCGGTCGCCATCGCCATCCACTTCCTGGTGTCGTGGGCGGCGATGGCGTGGTTCGGCGAAGAGAAGCTCGCGGCGCCCGAGATTTTCCCCTACTTCTACGCCACGGTCGCCTTCACGGTCGGTTTCGGGGACTTCAGTCCGTCGACCACCGCCGGACGCTACTTCGCGGCGCTGTGGCTGATGCCCGGCGGTATCGCGCTGCTGGCCTCGATGATCGGCAAGACCTCCGCCCTGCTGGCCGATCGCTGGCAGCGCGGCCTGCACGGCAAAAGGATCTACACGGACATGCAACAGCACACGCTCCTGGTCGGCTGGAACGGCCACGAATCCGACCGCATCATCGATCTTCTGCTGCGGGAAGAGGGCAGCGCCGAGCGCGAGATCGTGATCGTCGACGTGGCACTGGAGACCAATCCGCGTCCCGATCATGCGCGCTTCGTGCGCGTGAACACGCTCGCCAATCCGAACGGCTACGAGCGCGCCTGCGTCGCCGACGCGCGCCGGATCATCATCGACGCGCCGACCGACGAGCAGACGCTCGCGGCGGCCTTTGCGGTGCGCGCCTGCGGCGGCCGGGCGCACGTGGTCGCGCATTTCGACCGTGAGGAATCCGCGACCCTGCTGAAACGGCATCACCCCGAAGTCGAATGCACCACGCCGGTGCAGGCCGAGCTGATCGTGCGCGCTTCGCACGATGTCGGCGCCTCCGGCGTCGCGCTGGAGATGCTGTCGATCGCCGATGGCCCGACCCAGTACAGCGTCGTGCTGCCGCAGGCGGCGCGCGCGCGCGGCTACGGCGATTACCTCGCCAGGCTGCGGCGCGCCCACCGCGCCACGCTGCTGGGCTACGCGCTGCCCGAGGCGCCCCTCAAGGCGATCCTCAACGCCGAGGACGACGCTGTCGTACCGCCGGGCGCGACGCTGTTCTACGTCGCCAGCCGCCGGATCGCTGCCGAGGATCTGCTCGCCGACGGAGCGTCCGCCTGATGGGCCTCTTCGATCTGTTCCGCAGGCCGGCCGCTCCGGTGGCCGCGCCGTTCGCGCTGCCGCTCGGCCTGCGACCGAAGGCCGGAGTCGAGATCGACCGGCTGCCGTTCCGTCTGGCCGCAGATCGCCTGCTGTTCCAGCCGCCGGAGGGCGCGCAGTTCGTCGAGCGCATCGGCCGGATCCGGCTGGGCGAAGGCGCGACCGAGATCCACCGTTTCTATCTCACCGACGACGCCTTCCTGCAGGTCATCACCAGTGCGGGCGTGGTCGAGGCGATCGGTTATTTCGTGTTCCGCGAGACCATCACGCCCGACAATACCGCGTCGTTTCGCGCCTGGACGCAGCCGGGCAGCCGGATCGGCGCGCCCGAGTTCGAGCAGGAAGGCCATCGCTACGCGCGCCAGTGGGGCGAGGATCCCGCGCGCTGGGCGCCGCCGGTGGCGATGGACGAGACCGTGTTCGGCAGCGATCTGTCTAAGCCGGAGTTCGATCTGACCCACTACGCCATGCTCTACGCCCGGGACGCCGATACGCCGGCCGGCCGCGAGCACCTGCTGATCAGCGCGGAGGATTACGGTCCCGACGAATTCTGCGTGGTGGTGTCGGTCGGCGTTCCCCTGACGGTCGCCGATCTGCGCATCACCTGAGCGCAGGCCTCGGTCGGCGGCTTGCGCGCGGCGGCGTTCGCGGTCCGTCGCTGCGCGTTCATCGCCGAGCGTTCGTCGCCGCGCGTCCGTCGTCGTGTACCCGCACCGCAACAGTGTCGCCCCCTGTCTTCTCTTCCCATCCGATCCCAGGAGTCTCACCATGCCCGACCAGTTCGCCGCCTCGATCGCCGGTCTTCCGGCGTTCCTCGCCTATTTCGGCGCGTCCATCGCGATGCTCGTCGCATTCGTCGTCGTCTACATCCGGCTCACGCCGCATCACGAGTTCGCGCTGATCAAGGCCAACAACAGCGCCGCGGCGATGGCATTCGGCGGCGCCTTCATCGGCTTCATCCTGCCGCTGGCGTCGGCCATGGCCAACTCGGTCAGCCTGTTCGATTTCATGGTCTGGGGCGCGGTCGCGTTCGTGGTCCAGGTGGTCGCGCACTTCGCCAAGCGGATCGCGATCCGGGATCTGCCTGCGCGCATTTCCGCCAACGAAACCGCCGCCGGCGCGTTTGCCGGCATCGTCTCGCTCGGCGTGGGCCTGCTCAACGCCGCGTCGATGACCTACTGATGAGCGGCCGTCCCATGAAGCGTTCCCGCACTCTGAGTCTCACCGTGATGGCCGCGGCGCCGATCGCCCTGACCGCGTGCCAGCCCGAGATGATCGACCCGCCGCCGCAAGTGGCCCAGATCAACTACCCGTCGCTGCAGGCCTGCATCGACGCCGACGACATCGCCGATGGCGACTGCCGCGACGCCTTCGCCGTGGCGCGGGGCATGGCGCCGCGCTATCTCAGCGAAGAGGAGTGCGAGCGGATCTACGGCGACGACGCCTGCGAGGATTACGACGGCTCGCGGTTCTACTACATCCCGCGCACCACCGGCTATTCGGTGCCCTACGGCTACCGCACCAGCCGGCAGTCCTCGTACGGCTCGATCGGGCCGATCTACGGCGACAAGGCGTCGTCGCGTCAGGTGGTGACCGTGGACCCGCCGCCGACGCGGGCGGTCACCGGCTCCCGCAGCGGCTTCGGTTCGAGTTCGTCCGCGCGCAGCGGCTGGGGCGGTTGATGCGTCGCGTCTCCGTCGCACCGCGGCCGGACTGGCGGGCGTCGGCGCAGGCCCTGGGCTTCCGCTTCCACACCATCGACGGTGCGCCGTACTGGGACGAGAGCGCGTACTACGCGTTCTCGCTGCGCCAGATCGAGGACGACATCGAGGCGCCGACGCATGAGCTGCATGCGATGGCGCTGTCGCTCGTCGACGACGTGGTGCGCAGCGAGGCGCTGCTGTCGCGGCTGGCCATTCCCGCGGCCTACTGGGACTGGATCGCGCGCTCGTGGGCGCGCCGCGACCGCCATCTCTACGGCCGGCTCGACTTCGCTTACGACGGACGCGGTCCGGCCCGGCTCTACGAGCTGAACTACGATACGCCGACCGCGCTCTACGAGGCGGCGTTCTTCCAGTGGCTGTGGCTGGAGGAGCGCATCGCCGACGGTACGCTGCCGGCCGGAGCCGATCAGTACAACGCGATCCAGGAAGCGTTGATCGAGGCGTTCGGCGCGATCGGACGCGAGAAGGCGCTGCCGCTGCCGCTGTACTTCGCCAGCGTCGCCGCGTCCGAGGAGGACCGCGGCACGGTGCAATACCTCCGCGACTGCGCCGAACAGGCCGGCCTCGCCACCGCCGGCATCGACGTGGAAGACATCGGCCTCGACGTCAGCGGCCGCTGGTTCACCGACCGCGAGGATCGGGTGATCCCCAGCCTGTTCAAGCTCTACCCGCTGGAATTCATGTTCGAAGAGCGCTTCGGGCCGGCGCTGGTGCTCGACGGATTGCGCCTGATCGAGCCGGCGTGGAAGGCGGTGCTGTCGAACAAGGGTGCGCTGGCGCTGCTCTGGGAGCGCTTTCCCGGGCATCCCAACCTGCTCGAATGCCACATCGACGACGATCCCGCCGCGCCGCTGGCGCCCGGCTGGGTTCGCAAGCCGTTCTTTTCGCGCGAAGGCGCCAACATCCAGGTGGTCGGTGCCGATGGCAGCGTCAGCGGCACCGACGGACCCTACGGCGGCGGCCCGTCCGTACGCCAGGCCTGGCATCCGCTGCCGCGGTTCGAGGGTGGGTTCCCGCTGATCGGCAGTTGGGTCGTGGGCGACCGCGCCTGCGGCATGGGCCTGCGCGAGGACGCCACCGCGATCACCGTCGATACCTCGCGCTTCATGCCTCACGCCATCATCGACTGACGCTATCGCCGACTGCCCGATGGCGTCGGCCGCGCGTGTCTCCAGGCTCCGAAACGACTCCGGCCGCCTTTCGGCGGCCGGAGCGAAAAGACGTGCGCCGGTGCTTGTGCCGGCGACGGGCGATCAGGCCTTGCGACCGTCGTCGCCGCTGCTGCGATCCTCGTCCGCGAGCGTCGCATCGGGGATGGCGTCGAACAGCTGCAGGCCGATACCGTATTGTGGTGCGGCGATGCCCGCGGCCAACTCCGGCCCGATCTCCGCCGTCATCGGTGCGGCCGCGGCCGGCACCACGACCGACGGAACGACGACCGAGGCCTCGATCACTTCGGGCACGATCACCGAAGGCACGACGACTTCGGGCACGACCACTTCGGGGACGACCACCGCAGGCGCAACGGCGGCCGCGGCGACCGCGACCGGCTGCACGACAACGGGTTCGACGACTGTCGGCGCGACGATGGCGGGTTCGACCACCGCCGGCTCGACAACGGCGCTCTCGACGACCGCAGTTTCGACCGTATCGGTGGCTTCAACCGCATCGGTGGCGACAGCGGGCATCCCGGACGCGTCGGCATCCGCCGAAGCCGTGGAGTCGGTGCGGGCCGCTGGCGTTTCCACTGCGACCGCTGCAGCCGCGATCGTCGCGGCGACCACTGCGCCCGAGGCGGCCGTGGCCGGCGCGTTCGTGGCCGGCGGCAACGGCTCCGCGCGGCGCGGCGGCGGCAGATCGTCGAAATCGAATTCCGGCTGGCTGCGATCGACGACCGTCGGCGTATCCTCGGCCGACAGCGACTCGTCGGCGAAGGTCTCGCCGGCGAGCGCGGCCTCGCCGTTGCCGCGGCGACGGCGACGGCCGCCGCGACGACCGCGACGGCGGCGCGCGCCGGCTTCGCCGGTGGCGTCGTCGGCAGTCGGCGCACCGGCATCGGCCGCGTCCTGGGCGATGTCGTCGTCGTTGTCAGCGGTCGAGGGCGCCATCGACGGCAGCGTCTCGGGCGCTGTCGGTGCGGCGACGATCGCTGCGGTCGCAGAAGCCGCGACGACGGCGGGCGAGGGCGGTGCTGCAGCCGCGACGGCCTCGGTCGTCGGCTGCGGACGCGGCGTTTCGGCCGCGGGCGCGCGCTCTTCGCGACGCGGCGGCTGCGGGCGCGGCGCGGTGTCGTTCGCCTGCTTCGGTGTGGGCTGCTGTGCCGGCGGCTGCTGGGCGGCCGGCGTCTGCTTCGGCGCCTGCGGCTGAGGCGGCTTCTGCTGCTGCGGCTGCTGGGCTTTCGGCTGCTGTTGCGGCTGCTGTTGCTGCTTCTGCGATGGTTGCGGCTGCTGCGCCTGCGGCTTCTGCTGCTGTCCCTGCGGCCCCCCGCGACGCTGGTCATCGCGACGCTGGTCGTCACGGCGCTGCTCTTCGCGACGCGGCGGTTGACCCTTCTGGCCGCCGCGGTCGTCGCGGCGCTGATCGCGGCGCTGCTGGCCGTTGTGACGGTCCTGACGATCGCGGGCCTGCGGCTGCGAGGGCGCGACCGGTGCCGGCGCAGGCGAAGCATCGCCGCCGCCGAACAGGCCCTTGATCCAGCCGAACAGACCGCCCGATTCGCGCCGCGCCGGCGGCGTCTGCGCGAACGCGGGCGTCGGCGCGGGCGCCGGAGCCGGAGCCGGGGCAGGCGCGGCCGGCGCGGGCGCCGGTTCCTCGCGTTCCTCGCGCATCGGCGCCGGGCGGGCGGGTTTGACGTTGGTCACCGCCGGCGCGGCGGGGACGTTGAGATTGGCCTTGGTCAGCGCGATCGTCGCCAGCTTGCGCGGCATGCCGCGCTGGTAGCTCGGCTTCGCGGTTTCCTCGCCCAGTTCGTTCTCGCGGATCCGGGTGACTTCGTAATGCGGCGTGTGCAGCGATTCGTCGGCGACGATCACGATCGGCGCATCGTGCCGGTTCTCGATCTCGTTCAGCGCGCGGCGCTTCTCGTTGAGCAGATAGTTTGCGATCTCCACCGGCGCCTGCACCAGCACCTGGCCGGTGTTGTCCTTCATCGCGTGCTCTTCGGCGAGACGGATGATCGACAGCGACAGCGATTCGATGCTGCGCATGCGGCCGTGGCCGTCGCAGCGCGGGCACACCAGCTGGCTGGATTCGCCGAGGCTGGGCCGCAGACGCTGGCGCGACATTTCCATCAGCCCGAACTTGGAGATACGGCCGAGCTGGACGCGGGCGCGGTCGTGCTTGAGCGCCTGCGCCAGACGGTTCTCGACCTCGCGCTGGTGCTTGGTCGAATTCATGTCGATGAAGTCGATCACCACCAGACCACCGAGGTCGCGCAGGCGCATCTGCCGCGCCACTTCGTCGGCCGCTTCGAGATTGGTGTTGAACGCGGTCTCCTCGATGTCGCCGCCCTTGGTGGCGCGCGAGGAGTTCACGTCGACCGCGGTCAGCGCCTCGGTCTGGTCGATCACCAGCGAACCGCCGGACGGCAACCGCACCGAGCGCTCGTAGGCGTTCTCGATCTGCGACTCGATCTGGAAGCGGTTGAACAGTGGCGTGTCGTCGGTGTAGTGCTTGAGCTTGCGCAGGTTGTGCGGCATCACCTGCTCGACGAACTCGCGCGCCTCGGCGTACATCTCCGGGGTGTCGACCAGGATTTCGCCGATGTCCGCGCGCATGTAGTCGCGCAGGGCGCGGATGATCAGCCGCGATTCCTGGTAGATCAGGAACGACGAGGGCTTCTT
>JBIJBH010000342.1:0-4528 GCA_044345315.1 Lysobacteraceae bacterium | reverse complement strand
CGAGCGACGAACATCGTCTGCAGGCCCGTGCCGGAGGACAAGGCGCGCCACAGGAGGTCGTCGTGTTCCGCTGCGAGCAGCGCAGGCAGGATCAGTCTCTGCCAGGCGTCCTCGCCGATCCGCTCGCGATCACGCAATCGGGCGAGCAATTCGAGATGTTCGAACAGGATCTCCGGCTGCTCGCGTAACCTGACGTGCAGTGCGTCTTTCGCGCTCGAACGCACCTCGTCGACCCAGTCATCGCAGCGGATCAGGATCAGAGCCAGACTCGATGCGGAGGAGCGCTGTTCGGCCACGCGCAGTGCGCGCTGTCGGCGATGGCCGTTCGCGCTGCACCCCTGGTGGAAGAGATAGGCTTCTACCGCCTCCTCGCCTTCTTCCCACGGCAATCGCCAGTCCGCCTCTTCGCTGTCGGCATGCCAGCGCATCGACCAGGTCTGCGCGCGGCATAGCGGGTCCAGCGCAGCGAGTCGTTGGCTGGGCAGATCGATCAGCGTCTGCGCTGCATGTGCAAGAGGGATGCTCGTACGGAGCAGTGAGGACAGCCCGCGCGACAGACCGTCGCGCCAGGGCGTATGCAGCGGCATCGGGATGCGCAGATGGGCGATGCTCGATCATGCCCGCGCCGGTGCGGCGCGGGCAAGCCGATGCGTCATGTCAGCGATGCGCCATCACCAGAACCGGTATTCCACCAGCAGGCTGTAGGCGCGTCCGCGCGGGTCGGCGATGCGCGGTTCCCAGCCGGCGCCCGCGGCGAAGTCGTTCATCTTCGCGGTGAACGGCGGGTCCTGGTTGAGCAGGTTCTTGATGCCGAAGGTGAGCTTCAGATCCTCGATCCCGGTCCAGCTGACGCTGTAGTTATAGGTGGTGTAGTTGTCCACCCGCGGCTTCCAGTTCGGCGGAATGAAGCTGCCGTTGGCGACGCTGATCGGTGGTTCGTCCTGATAGCCGTCGCGGTGGATCTGGATCAGATTGTGGGTCCAGTCGCCGCGGGTGTAGCTGAAGCTCAGCGTGTGCTTCCACGAGATCGGCAGATTGAAGAAGCGCACGTAGCGGTCGGCGAGATTGCCCGAATACGGCAGCGATTCCAGCGCCTTGGTGCGGAACTGGTGGATGTAGCTGCCGTTGAGGTTCACGTTCCAGCGGCCGCCGGCCAACGTGCCGTTGAGATTGGCGTCCACTTCGATGCCGCGCATCAGGCTGCCGCCGGAGTTGATGAAGCGGCGGTCGATGGCGACGACTTCGCCGGTGGAATCGCGGATCCAGTTGTCCTCGAACAGGCTGTAGTAGCGGATCAGCACGTCGCGCGGCGCGGCGCGGATCGTGTTCTCGCGTTCGATCTCCCACCAGTCCAGCGCCACGTTGAACTGGTTCATCGGCGAATACACCAGGCCGAAGCTCTTCTGGGTGGATTCCTCCGGATCCAGATCAGGCTTGCCGCCGAACAGTTCGACCGGACGGATCACCTCGCAGCCGGGCACGCTCGGACGCGCGACGCCGTCCGGGCAGGTGCGCGGGTCGGCCAGATCCAGGCCTGTGTACTGCACTTCGCTGACGCCGTTGAACAACTGATTGAAGCTCGGCACCTTGAAGCCGGTGCTGTAGGCGCCGCGGAACAGCACCCAGTCGAACGGGCGGAACTTGAACGACACCTTCGGATTGGTGGTGCCGCCGAAGCCGCTGTAGCGGTCGTGGCGCACCGCGAGATCGAGATCCAGCTTCGAGAACACCGGCAGGCGGAATTCGAGATACGCCGCCTTGATGTCGCGCTCCACGTTGCCGAGCGCGTTGGCGTCGTCGAACGGCGCGTTGAACACCGGGCGACGCACCGCGCGCTGGTCGCCGTCGAAGCGGAATTCCTCGCGGCGCAGATCGATGCCGGCGGCCATCGAGATGTCGCCGCCGGGCAGGCTGAAGAAACCGAGGTCGCCGAAGATCGAAGCGTCGAACGAGGTCACCACCGACTCGCCGCCGTACAGGCGCACGCCGCGCGCGGAGGCCGCTGCCAACGCCGCCATCGCCTGCGGCGACTGGCTCTGTCCGGGCGCCAGGAACGGATTGATCACGCCGCTGCCCAGCGCGGTGCGCAGCGCGTCGGTGAAGTGGAAGCCGGTGCCGAGCACCGATTCGGACTTGCTGCTGGCGCGGGTCAGACCGATGTCGTAGCCCCAGTCGTCGAGGAAGCCGCCATTGATGGTGCCGCCGATGCCGGCGACGATGCGGTAGGAGTCGGTGGTGGTTTCGATCTGGCGCGGGCCGCAGGGCAGGCAGCGCCAGCGATAGGCGATCGGCGCCCCGTAGTTGAGCTGGCCGGCGCCGAAATACCCGGCCAGCGCGTTGAAGACCGTGTCGTAGGTGGTCTGGGTGGTCGGATTGAGCGGATACCAGGTGCTCGGCCCCAGCGCGGTGGCCGCGGTCGAGGTGCTGGAGGAAATCTGGTTGGGTTCGAAGGTCTTGGCGACCTCGACCCGCGACGCGGTCAGTTCGAAATACGCTTCGTGCGACGTGCCGAGACGATAGGTGGCGCGGCCGATGAAATCGACGCTGTCCTGCGGCTGCTGCATCACCGCCGCGGCCGGGTAATCCCAGGCGCAGGCGTAGCGCGAGGCGGGCACGTTCCAGATCCGGTAGGCGTAGGGGCCCATGTCCGGCCCGGCCGCTTCGCAGCCCGCGGCGCCGGGCAGATTGAAGATGTTGACCGCGGTCATGCGCGTGGTGCCGCCGGCGGGATCGAGCACGCCGTTGCGCAGCATGCTGCTGGCGCCGACGCCGGTGCTGCCGAGGCTGAACACCGTGGCGAAGGGCGTGCCGCGGGTGTCGGGCGAGAGCCCGCGATCGGCCTGGAAGGCGTTGGAGAAGTCGCGATCGTCGCCGCGCAGGATGGTGTTGCGCTTGAGGCTCAGCGTGCCGAAGGCGTTCCAGCCGTCGGCATCGAGATCGCCGTACCCGAACAGGAAACTGCTGCGGTAGATGTCGGCGCCGCCTTCCTCGGTGATATCGACGAACGCCGAGGCCTCGGCGCCGCGGTAATCGCGGCGGGTGATGAAGTTGATCACGCCGCCGATCGCGTCGGTGCCGTAGATCGCCGACGCGCCGTCGCGCAGCACTTCGACCCGCTCGATCGCCGCGAACGGGATCGAATTGAGATCCACCGCGCGGCCCTTGAGGCCGTGGGTCGCGACGCGCCGGCCGTTGAGCAGCACCAGGGTCGCATCCGCGCCCTGACCGCGCAGGTTCGCGCCCGACACGCCGTTGTTGCCGCGCTGTTCCTCGTTGACGATGCCGGCGTTGCTGGCCAGGTTGTCCGAACCGTTGCCGGCGATGTTGAGCGTCATCAGCAGCTGTTCGGCCGAGGTGATGCCCAGTTGATCGATCTTCTCGCGGCTGAAGGTGGTGATCGGCAGCGACTGCTCGGTCGCGGCGCGCTTGATGCGGCTGCCGGTGACCGAGATGCGATCGATGGTGTTGGGCTCCTCGCCCGCTACGGTCGTTCCCGGGTCTTCGGCGGGGGCGGGCTCCTGCGCGGTCGCCGGCAGGGCGAGCGCCGCGCACAGGGCGGCGGACAGGGCGGCACAGAGACGGTGAACGCGAAGCGTCGCGCGAGCGGACATGCGGATTCTCCCCCGAAGGCTGGATATGGATGTGCGATCCCTGCAGGCCCCAACCGCGGCGCCCGGTCCCCCGGACCGGTGCAGAAGCTCGCCCGGGGCTAATCTAGCAGGTGTTGCAATCTCGTTGTCACGATGGGCGGGGCCTCAGTGGCCCGCAACGCGAAACGGCGGGTCTCCCCGCCGTTTCGCTGTCCTGCCGCATGTCCGGCCGTCGACGGCTCAGGCCTCGGCCTCTTCCTTGTACGCATCCACCGGGATGCAGGCGCACATGACGTTCTTGTCGCCGTAGACGTTGTCGACGCGGGCGACCGGGGGCCAGTACTTCTGCTGGCGCAGCGTCGGCAGCGGGAAGACCGCGAGTTCGCGCGGATAGGCGTGGGTCCATTCGCTGGCGGCGGCCGCGGTCGCGGTATGCGGGGCGTGCTTGAGCGGGTTGTCCTCGCGGTCGAGGCGGCCGTCCTCGATCGCGCGGATCTCGTCGCGGATCTGGATCATGGCGTCGATGAAGCGGTCGAGTTCGTGCAGCGATTCGCTCTCGGTCGGTTCGACCATCAGGGTGCCGGCGACCGGGAAGCTCAGGGTCGGTGCGTGGAAGCCGAAGTCGATCAGACGCTTGGCCACGTCCTCGGCGCTGACGCCGGTGGTGTCCTTGAGCGGGCGCAGGTCGAGGATGCACTCGTGCGCGATCAGGCCATTGCGACCGGTGTACAGGGTCTTGTAGTGCGGCGCGAGTCGGGTGGCGACGTAGTTGGCGTTGAGCAGCGCGACCTGGGTAGCGCGGCGCAGACCGGCGGCACCCATCATCGTGATGTACATCCAGCTGATCGGCAGGATGCTGGCGCTGCCGTAGCTGGCGGCGCTGACCATGCCGACGTCGCCTTCGCCGCCCATCACCTTGGGCAGGAACGGCGCCAGAT
>JBIJBH010000340.1:0-4542 GCA_044345315.1 Lysobacteraceae bacterium | reverse complement strand
GGGCAGCGGATCTGCGATCCGCTCTACAATGGCCACGAAGCCCCTCGCAGAGCGGCTGGGGTTCCGCCAGCCCGCCCAGCGGGCTATAATCGCAGGCTTACCCTGCCATCCCGGCAGCTGGGCAACACCGAGACTCTCATGGTCAAGATCCGCCTCACCCGTGGCGGCGCCAAGAAGCGCCCCTTCTACCACATCATCGTCACCGACAGCCGCAACGCCCGCGACGGCCGCAACATCGAGCGCCTGGGCTACTACAACCCGATCGCTGCCGGCAACGAGAAGCCGGTCGAGCTGAACCTCGATCGCGCCAACTACTGGGTCTCCAACGGTGCCCAGATGAGCGACAAGGTCGCCGACCTCTACAAGCAGGCCGTCAAGGCCGCCGCCGCGGCTCCCGCCTCGGCCTGACCCGCCGGCCGCGTCCCGCGCGGCCATCGCACGACATGAACGACCCGACGCGCCGCATCCTGATGGGCAGGATCCACGGCGCGTTCGGCGTGCGCGGGGAACTGAAGCTCGAATCCTTCACCGACCCCGAGAACAACGTCCTGCGCTATCAGCCCTGGATCCTGCGCGACGCCCTCGGGCGCGAGCGCGAGGTGACCGGCGCGCGCGGCCGGCCCGCGGCGCGGGGGCTGGTGGTGACGATCCCGGGCATCGAGGATCGCGACGCCGCCGACGCCCTGCGCGGTGCCGAGATCCTGATCCCGCGCAGCGCGCTGCCGCCGCCGCGCGACGGCGAGTTCTACTGGATTGATCTCGAAGGCATGCGCGTGCGCAACCGCGACGGGGTCGATTTCGGTCTTGTCGCCCAGGTGTTCTCCAACGGCGCCAACGACGTGCTGGTGACCCGCGGCGACCGCGAGCGCATGATCCCGTTCGTGCGTCCGGACTATGTGACCGCGATCGATTTCGAGGCCGGCCAGATCGAGGTCGACTGGGACGCGGATTTCTGAGCCGCCTCGGCTCGGTCGGGCAAGTTCGCGGCCCTTGCCGCTCTTCACGCCGCTCCTGACGGAACTTCCATGCGCATCGACATCGTCAGCCTGTTTCCCGAATTCGTCGAGCAGATCGCCGGCCACGGCGTGGTCGGCCGCGCCCGCGAGCGCGGGTTGCTCGCGATCCACGGCTGGAACCCGCGCGATCACGCCGAGGGCAATTACCGCCGGGTCGACGACCGCCCGTTCGGCGGCGGCCCCGGGATGGTGATGCTGATCGACCCGCTGCGCGCCGCGCTGCAGGCGGCCCGGGCCGCCGATCCGCGCCCGGTGCGGACGGTCTACCTGTCGCCCCAGGGCGCGCCGCTGACCCAGCCGCGGGTGCGCGCACTGGCCGGGGATGAACGCCTGCTGCTGCTCTGCGGCCGCTACGAGGGTGTGGACGAACGCCTGCTGCAGGCCGAGGTCGACGAGGAGATTTCGATCGGCGACTACGTCCTGTCCGGCGGCGAGCTGGCCGCCGCGGTGGTGATCGATGCGGTCGCCCGGCTCCTGCCCGGGGCCCTGAACGATGCCGAATCGGCCATCCAGGACAGCTTCGAGGGCGAGGAGGGCTGGCTGGACTGCCCGCATTACACCCGTCCGGTGGAACACGCCCTGGGCGGCGTTCCGCCCGTGCTGCTGTCCGGGAATCACGCTGCGATCGCCCGCTGGCGCCGGCAGCAGTCGCTGGGCCGGACCTGGCTGCGCCGGCCGGACCTGGTCGACCGGGACGCCCTTTCGAAGGCCGACCGCGCCCTGCTGGAGGCCTTTCTCGCCGAGCGGGAGGATCCCGCCGGGACACCTCCCAGGGCCTAGCGCCGGGCGGGAATTTCCCTTTACAATGCGCGGCTTACCGTTTCGCTGAGGCGGTAATTTCCCACCATGCCATGACGCGGGTCCACGTGCACTCGCGCAACAACAGCTTTGGCCGCACGACGGCCGGGCGCCAACAACAGGCTCACCGCAACCATGAACAAGCCCTCGCTCAACACGCTGCTGCAGCAGTTCGAAGCCGAACAGATCCAGCGCAAGCTGCCGGATTTCGGTCCCGGCGACACCGTCATCGTCAACGTCAAGGTCAAGGAAGGCAATCGCGAACGCGTGCAGGCCTACGAAGGCGTGGTGATCGGCAAGAAGAACGGCGGTCTGAACTCGTCGTTCACCGTCCGCAAGATCTCGCACGGCTACGGCGTCGAGCGCGTGTTCCAGACCCACAGCCCGGCGATCGATTCGGTCGAAGTCAAGCGCCGCGGTGCGGTCCGCGCCGGCAAGCTGTACTACCTGCGCAACCTTGAGGGCAAGAAGGCCCGCATCAAGGAAGATCTGTCGGCCCACGCCAAGGCCAGGCAGGAAGGCGCCGCCGGCTGATCTCCCGCCGCCGCAGTCGTCCCGCGCACGAAGGCCGCCCACGAGGCGGCCTTCGGCGTTTCGGGCGCTGCGACTCCGACTCCGTGTCCGACGCGCGCGCGCGCGGGCATCCCGGGTGCAGCGTTCGCAGGCGGGTATGTCAGCCGGGTTCCGCGAACACGGACACCAGCAGCGTGATCAGGACCGTCGAGGATACGGTGTAGAGCACCACGAAAGCCGCGGCGCGCAGCAGTGTCGACCAGATCCGTCCGCTGCGCCGGAAGATCGCGGCCAGCGCGAACAGGTAGTACAGCGACTGCAGCAGCGAGTAGAGCAGCCAGACCACGCCCAGGTGCGGGCTGTCGTCGAGCAGCCGCAGAGGGACATACACGCAGATACCGAAGAAGGACAGGAAGCCGGCGAGGAAGGCCTGGATCGTCAGGTGCTCGCCGAAGCAGCGACCGCGGCCGTAGAAGCAGACCCAGCCGATCGCGGCGATGACCGGCAGCAGCATCGCCAATGCCAGCGAGAAATAGCGATACGTTATCGCCAGTCCGCTCTGCAGCGCCTGCGCTTCAGCGGTCGAGCCCATGCTTGTCGCGAGCCCGGTCAACTGCAGCGGAAACAGCGAGAACAGCAGCGTGTTCAGGCCCGCCATCAACATCATGAGGGTCAGCGGGTTGAAGTAGTGCGCGCGCTTGCCGTCGAGATAGGCGTTGATCGTGCGCCCCGGCTTCAGGAACAGGCCGTGCAGCGTCGGCAACAGACCGCGATCGACATGGAAGACCGAGTGCGGAATGTCGTGCAGCAGCCGCTGCAGGGTCAGGCGCCCGGTGGCGCGCGACTGGCCGCAGACGTGGCAGCGCGGACCGACGAGCGCGGTTTCGCAGTTGAGGCAGTGGCTCGGGGTGTCCGCGGGACTGGAATTCATGCGCTTGCCGCCGTCGCTGATCCGGAAGTGGGTGCCTGTCGATGTGGATCGTGCGTCCTGCGGTCGATTTCCCTTCGGCGGACGCATCGCACGATCGCGGCCCGCCGATGGCCGGAAGTATCGCATGCCGTGCGCGGCTGGTCGGTCACGCACAGCGACAGCCGTCCCGCGGCGTTCCGGCGCTCAGCCCGTCGCTGGCGCCAGCGGCACCAGCGGCATCTCGCCGAGCAGACGCTCGTCGCGGGTGGTCACGATCACCGCGAATTCGCCGGGGATGTACAGCCGATGCTGCGGATACAGCCCGGCCAGCGCGAGCATGGCGTGGACTTCGGCGTCGGTATAGAAGCGCGAACGCACGCCCTCGTCGTCGCCGGCGCGCGCCCAGCGCACGAATTCGCGCTGGTTGTCCGGATGATCGATCACCGAGAACTGCACCAGCGCGCGGCCGTTGCGGCGCAGGCAGCGGCGGATCTCGCACAGGATGCGGTACGCGTCCTCGCGGTCCATGTGTTCGGAGACGTGGTAGAAGTAGGCGAAGTCGATGCTGGCGTTGTCCGCCGGCAGGCGCAGAGTCAGCGGGATCTGCCGGAATTCGACGTTGGGCGTGCCCGCGAGGCGGCGTTTGGCCTTCGCCAGCATGACCCTGGAGATGTCGCTGCCGATCGCGCGCCCGCACGCCGGCGCCACCCATTTGAGCAGGCGGCCGAGGCCGCAGCCCACGTCCAGCACGGTGTCGTCCGGTTTCACGAACGGCAGCAGCAGATGCTTCACGTCCTCGCGTCCGGATTCGTCGAAATCGCGTTCGCGGGTGAAGCCGCACAGCACCGCGTCGCGGGCGGAGGCGTCGCTGGCGGCGGCCACGGTGTTCCAGTAATCGACGGCTTTCTTCTTCATCGCGTTTCCCTCTGCGTGGTGATGCGTCGAATCGCGCGAGCCGGACGAGGGCCGTTCGCGCCCCTGCGCGGGCGCCGCCTGCGCAGGCGGCGCCGTGGTGCTTCCGGGAAGGTCCCCGGCAGGACTATAGTCGATCGTCGTCGCCCATCCGCTGCCGCCCATCCGAAGAGCATGACCCCGGACCCGTCTCCCCCGCGCCTCGACCTCTGGCTCTGGGCCGCCCGTTTTTTCCGCACCCGCAGCCTGGCGAAGCAGGCGATCGAGACCGGCAAGGTCGAGGTCGGCGGGCAGCGCGCGAAGGCGTCGCGCGCGGTGCGGGTCGGGGATGCGCTGCGGATCGTGCGCGGCGAGGAAGTGTTCGAGATCGAAGTGCTGGGCCTGAGCGACCAG
>JBIJBH010000339.1:0-4576 GCA_044345315.1 Lysobacteraceae bacterium | reverse complement strand
CATCTTCGGCGGCGGCGCCGGTGCGCGCGGTCCGCGCCGCGGCGCCGATGTCGGCGTGGTGATCGAGCTCGATCTCGAGGATGCGGTCGCCGGCATCGACAAGCGCCTGGAAGTGCCGACCATGGCACCGTGCAAGCCCTGCAACGGCAGCGGCTCGGAAGACGGCAAGCTCGAGACCTGCGGCACCTGTCAGGGGCGCGGTCAGGTGCGTTTCCAGCGCGGCATCTTCTCGATGCAGCAACCCTGTCCGACCTGCGGCGGACGCGGTCAGAAACTGAGCAATCCCTGCAAGTCCTGCCGCGGCGCCGGTCGCGTCGAGGAGCAGAAGGTGCTGTCGGTGAAGATCCCCGCCGGCGTGGACAACGGCGACCGCATCCGTCTGTCCGGCGAAGGCGAAGCCGGGCCGCCCGGCGCGCCCCCCGGCGATCTATACGTCGAGATCCGCGTCCGCGAGCACGACATCTTCCAGCGCGACGGCGACGATCTGCACTGCGAGGTGCCGATCCGCTTCTCGCAGGCCGCGCTCGGCGATACCGCGCGCGTGCCAACGCTCGGCGGCGAAGCAGAGATCCGCATCCCGCCCGAGACCCAGACCGGCAAGGTGTTCCGTCTGCGCGAGAAGGGCGTCAAATCGGTGCGCAGCCGCGGCCCCGGCGATCTCTACTGCCGGGTCGTGGTCGAAACCCCGGTCAATCTCACCGCGAAGCAGCGCGAACTGCTGGAGCAGTTCGAGGCCACGTTTACCGGCGACAACGCGCGCCGCCATTCGCCGCGGTCGACCACCTTCATCGACGGCGTGAAAAGCTTCTGGGAGCGGATGACGTCCTGATTCCGCTGTGGCGCAACCCGAAGGGCTGAGCCTGTGGCCGCATGCCGCGGCGTCCTCGCTCGGTCGTGGACAGACGTCCACTCCCTCGCTCCTGCTTGCTGCGCACGCCCACAGGCTCAGCGCGGTGTATGCGGAGCTATTAAACAGACTCTCAGGCCGCCAACTGGCGCGCCGGCATCGGGGCCACGCCGCGATTGGCCGGCGCCAGCCAGTCGCACTGCTCGCTGCCGTAACGATCGATCACCGCCTGCGCCAGCGCCGCGTCGTCGAGCTGGCGCGGATGGAAGCCGGGCCGTGCATAGGCCCACAGATGACCGAGGGTGCGCGGCAGCATCCGGTGTCCGTGGCCGAAATGGCGCAGCAACTGTCCCCAGGTCGAAAGCCGGAACAACTGCCGGTCCTGGGTCAGGAAACGCAGCATGCCCAGAGTCAGCAGCAGATAGAACAGCGGTGCGGTGAGCATCAGCCCGAGCAGGCGAATGCCATAGCCCGGCGCGATCGCCTGAAGCACATCGTAGGACACGTGCTTGTGCTCGATTTCCTCGGCGAAATGCCATTCGGTCATCGCGCGGACTTCCGGATGGGCGTCGGCGAGGATGTCCTGGGTGAGAAACTCGTGGGCGATGAAGGCGTTGATGTGTTCGACGCAGCTGACCATCGACACCCGCAGCGACAGCGGCGCGATCTTTTCGACCATCCGGAAGGTGAGCCGGTCGACGGCGCGCTCGAATCCGCGGAAGCGATAGCCGTGCTGTTCGAGATTGCGCCAGAAGCGCTTGTGCGCGACGCCGTGCTCGGCTTCCTGATGGATGAAGGCCTGCGCCGCCGCGCGCAGTGCCGGGTCGGTCAGACGCGGCAGGCAGGCGCCGAGCGTGCGCATGTAGAACGCCTCGTTCGCCGGCACCAGCACGGTATAGGTGTTGAGAACCGCGGCGATCGCGGGCGAGGACGGCAGCCAGTCGCGCGGGATGTCTGCGGCGAAGGGCGCGGTGAAACGACGGGCGACGAGTTCGGCGTCCATGGGGACCCCCTGTCCCGGAATCGACTACCAAGAGCGGGAGCGTACTACCAAAATCGCGCGAAGCGCTCCTCCGACGATCATCGCCCGCTGTTTTCTGCCATATTTTCCGGGAAGTGAGACTCCACACACGTTTCGGAGCGCGCGCATGGCGAAAACAGCGGTGATCGGCATCGTCGGCAGCGAAGGCGCCTACGGGCGCTGGCTGCGCCGTTTTTTCGAGACCCGCATGGCCTCGCCGGTGCTCGGTCACGATCCCGCAGTGCAACATACGGATTCCATCGAACGATTGCTTGAAACGGCGGATGTGCTGCTGTTTTCCACGCCGATCCGCAGCACCGTCGCGGTGATCGACGAATGGCGCAGACGCTCCGCGGGTCGCGAGCGTGGTCGACTCTGGATCGACGTCACCTCGATCAAGCAGGCGCCGGTCGCGGCGATGCTCGCGTCGGAAGCGGACGTGGTCGGCCTGCATCCGATGACCGCGCCGCCGAAGGCGCCGACGCTCAAGGGGCGCGTGCTCGCGGTGTGCGAGGCGCGACTGGATGCCTGGAAGCCCTGGCTGCAGGATTTTCTGGCCGCGCTGGAAGCCGAGTGCGTGGCGGTCGCGCCCGAGCGTCACGATCGCGCGATGGCGCTGATCCAGGCGATGGTGCACGCCGGCGCGCTGGCCCAGGCCGGCGCGCTGCGCGCCGCGGCGGCGGAGCTGGGCCCGCCGTCTGCGCTGCTGCCGCTGCGCACCGCGTCGTTCGAACTCGACGTGGCGATCATCTCGCGCATCCTCTCGCTCAATCCGCAGATCTACGAGGATATCCAGTTCGAGAATCCGCACGTGCCCGAAACGCTCGACCGGCTGCAGCGGGAACTGTCGGCGCTGCGCGATCTCGTCGCGCGCGGCGATGCCGAAGCGCGCGCGGGTTTCCGCAGTCGATTCCTCGACGCCAACCGCGAGGCGTTCGGCGAGGCGACTCTGGCCGAAGGCAATTACGGTTTCGAACGGGTCGGCTATCTGCTGGCCGATCTGGTCGAACGCCCGTCCATAAGCGTGCATCTGCCCGAGGATCGCGCCGGTACGCTGCGCGCGCTGCTCGCAGTGTTCGAACGTCACGGCATCAGTCTGTCCTCGATCCATTCCTCGCGCACGCCCGCGGGCGAGGTGCATTTCCGCATCGGTTTCGCCGCCGATGTCGCCGACGACGCGCTCGCTGCGGCGGCGCGCGAGATCGACGGCGACGGGGTGGGGCGGGTGCTGGAATGCATCAGCGGAAACCGGCCGCGCTGATCGCGCTGCGCCGCTGCGCTTGAGTCGCACCGGAGCGACGGTTACGCTGCGCCGATGCCGATCTCGAATCACGCTCCGATCCGACTGCTCATCCACGGCGCCAGCGGGCGCATGGGGCAGACCCTGCTGAAACTGGCCGCCGAACGCGACGATCTACGCATCGTTGCCGCGGTCGCGCCGCCTTCGCAGGATGCCGAACTGCTCGGCCAGCCCTTCCATCCGGTCGCCGATCTCGATGGCGTGCCCGCGTTCGATGTCGCGATCGATTTCAGTCTTCCGGCGGCCTTCGATGCGATCCTCGATCTGTGCGCGCGCCGCGGCGCGGCCTTCGTGTCCGGCACCACCGGTTTGAGCGCGCCGCAGCGCACCGCGCTGCAGTCCGCAGCGTCCGCGATTCCCGCGCTGTGGTCGGCCAATTTCAGTCTCGGCGTCGCGGTGCTGGAGGAGTTGGTCGAACGCGCGGCGTCGGCGCTGTCGGGCTGGGACTGCGACATCGTCGAGGCCCACCACACCCGCAAGCTCGATGCGCCCTCCGGCACCGCGCTGGCGCTCGGCGCGGCCGCCGGTCGCGGCGGCGCCGATCCACGCTATGCCAGCCTGCGCGCCGGCGACATCGTCGGCGAACACCTGGTGCAGTTCGCGGGCCTCGGCGAGCGGATCGAGCTGATCCATCGCGCCACCAGCCGCGAGATCTTCGCCCGCGGCGCGCTGCACGCCGCGGCGCGATTGGGCGGGCGCTCTGCCGGCCTCTATCGCCTGCGCGACCTGCTCGACTGAGCTCGGCCTGCGGACGGGCGAAGGCGCGCATGCGGCGGTTTTGCTGCGCCGCCGCAATTTCCGCTGGCGTCTCCGGCCGCGCGCCGGTACAATTCCCGCTCGCCTGATACCTGAAGCCACGGGCCGGTTGCAGACCGCGCCCGGGGCTTCGTGCAACCTGTCGTTTGCCGCCTCACCCGGCCCAACCAAGGCGAAACCCCGTGACCGAACCCGCAATCCTGGTCCTCGAAGACGGCACCGTATTCGAGGGCGAATCCGTCGGCGCGCCCGGCCTGTCCGTCGGCGAGGTCGTGTTCAACACCGCGATCACCGGCTATCAGGAAATCCTCACCGATCCGTCCTACGCGCGCCAGCTGGTCACGCTCACCTATCCGCACATCGGCAACACCGGCTGCACCGACCTCGACGACGAGGCCGGTCAGGTCTGGGCCTCCGGCCTGATCGTGCGCAATGTGCCGCGTCGCCCCAGCAACTGGCGCAGCCAGGTTGCGCTGCCCGAATGGCTCAAGGCCCGCGGCATCGTCGCCATTTCCGAAATCGACACCCGCAAGCTCACCCGCCTGCTGCGCGACCGCGGCGCCCAGAACGGCGCGCTGATGGCGGGCGAGGTCGATGTCGACAAGGCGCTCGAAGCCGCGCGCAAGTTTCCGGGTCTCAAGGGCATGGATCT
>JBIJBH010000338.1:0-4583 GCA_044345315.1 Lysobacteraceae bacterium | reverse complement strand
GGGTGTCGATGATCCGTCGCGGCGAGCCGATCAGCGTGCCGCCGTGGCGCAGCAGCGCGGCGGTCATGCTGTGCATGCTGTTCTCGAGCGGGTATTCGGTCTGCGGGTCGGGGTCGAAACGGTCGCGGCTGTCGGCGAAGTAGAGGTAGCGGATCGTGCCGCGCTCTTCGTCGTACTGGACGATGTAGAAATTCTCCGCCGGCATCAGCCCGCCGACCACGCGATGGATCCGCGCCAGCATCTCGCGCATCTCCAGATCCGAGCCGGCGAGGTCGGAGATCTGGTACAGCGCCTGCTGCAGTCTCTTCGACTTTTCCAGACTTTCGACCCGCGCGTCGGCTTCGGCCAGACGCAGCGAGGCGGCGATCAGTTCTCGGGCCATCGCGAACCAGGCCTGTTGCGGCCAATCGCGCGGCGGCGGGTCGGGCAAGCGCAGTCCGAGGACGGTGCGGTCGCCGTCTTCGCCGTCGTGGCGGTCGATCAGCACGTCGGGCGGCGCCTGCCCGGGCACGGCATGCAGTTGCGCCACCGCCGCGGCGCGCAGGGCTTCGTCGCCGCAGGCGGCGCTGCCGAGACCGAAACGGGCATGTCGCCACGCGATGGCGACGCGGGCGCCGTGCGGCAGCGTCCTGATGAGCGTATCGATCGCCGCATGCGCGGCGGTCGTTGCGTTCAGAGCTCCCCCGGCTCCTTCCTCCGTCCCGGCATTCACGTCGTGGGTGCCGAGCATCATGCCCCGAGCATATACCCGAAGGCGCGCATTGCACAGGCAAGGACGCGCCCGGGCGATCGATAGATATTGCCTTTCAATTTCCGGAAAACGATAGATCGATCCACACGGCGCGATGGTCGGAAGCGGCGGCCAGCTCCGCCTCCGGGCTGCCGGGCGCCGGCCAGAACACGCCGCCGGCGTCCGCCCGCAGCCCGACCGAAGGCAGCACGTAATCCAGACGCAGATTGCCGACCCGCGGCCCGAAATCGCCGGTGTCCTCGGCCGGATCGCCGCGGTGCGTCGCATTGGCGCCGCCGGTGGCGCGGCCGGCGAGCACTGCGCCTTCGCTGCGCGGCGTCGGCGCGCGCAGCACCCGCGGGTGATCGAGCAGGGCGCGCATCGCCTCGTGGCGGCCGTCGCCGTCCACCGGGTCGTTGTTGAGATCGCCCGCGATCACGAAGCGCGCGCCGGCGGGCAGGCCGCCGCAGCGGCCGGCGTCGTCGCACAGCCAGCCGCGATCGGCCGGGTCGTCGTCGAGGTACGCGCGCCACAGCCGCAGCTCGTCGGCGTTGCGCGCGCCGTTGCGGTCCTCCGGGCCGTCGAACACCGGCGGGGTCGGATGCGACGCCAGCAGATGCAGCACCCCCTGCGGCGTGCGGATCGGCACGTCCCAGTGCGATTTCGAGGACAGCCGCAGTTGCCGCCAGATCGCATCGGGATGGAACGGACCGCCGTCGTCCGGGCGCATCGGCCGCAGCGCGCCGGGCACCGCGCTCCAGCGCAGCAGCCGGAAACTGCGCACGCCGGCGGCATCGATCGGATGGCGCGAGAGCACCAGCATGCCGTACTGCCCCGGGTGCAGGCCGTAGCCCCAGGCGTCCTCGCCGCGCTGGCGACCCTCGCTACCGATGCGGCCATCGCCGTTCAGATCGAGCCCGCTGGGTTCGCCGGTGTTGACCGGCGCCAGATAGCGGTACGGGTAACGCAGCGGTTCCAGGCCCGGGCCCTGCGATACGCCGAGATAATCGCGCTGGAACAGATCGGCGGCGCGCGCCTCGGGGTCGTAGTCGAATTCGTTGAGCAGCAGTACGTCCGGACGCACGCGCTGCAGCACCGCGGCGATGTTGCGCGCCGGCGGATCGCCTGCCTCCAGTCGACGCACGAGGCCGCCGGCGGAATCGTCGTACAGCGAGACGTTGTAGGCCGCGACCCGCAGCGGCGCGGCGTCGGGCAGGGCGGCAGCGGGATTCCCGTGCACGCGCACGCGGAGGCAGCCGGCCAGCAGCGGCAGCAGCAACAGGCACAGCAGCGCCGCGCGGCGCGCGGCGGAACGATGGTTCATGGCAGGTGTTCTCCGGACATCGGCGACCAGCGCTGGCCGTCGAAGGCTTCCAGCGGACGATAGCGGCGTTTGTATTCCATCTTGCGATGGCCATCGATCCAGTAGCCCAGATACAGATGCGCGCGGCCGTCGCGGCGCGCCCAGGCGATCTGCTGCAGGATCGCGAACGTGCCGAGGCCGCGATCGGCGGCCTCCGGCGCGTAGAAGGTGTACACCGCGGACAGCGCGTCGGGCACCACGTCGGTGACCGCGACTGCCAGCAGTTCGCCGGTGGCGTGCGGCTGCGCGCGGCGGATCTCCAGAAACCGTCCCTGGCCCCAGGCGCTGATCAGGAACTGGTCGAAATCCGCGGTGCCATGGTCGTCCATGCCGCCGCCCGGATGGCGCGCGGCCAGATAGCGCCGATACAGCGCGAAATGCTCCTCGCTGCGCTCGGCCGGGCGCACCCGCACTTCGAGGTCGGTATTGCGCGCCAGACAGCGGCGCTGGCTGCGATCGGGACGGAAGTCCGCGACCGGCACCCGCACCGCGACGCAGGCCCGACAGCCGCGGCAGTGCGGGCGATAGATCAGATTGCCGGAACGACGGAAGCCCCAGCCCAGGGCCTGCGGATAGGCCTGCGCCAGCCGCGGATCGCCCGGGTCGAGCACCAGATCGCGCGCCAGCCGGTCCGGCCAGTAGCCGCAGGCGTGTTCCGGCGTGTGGAACAGCCGCAGCCCGTCGTCGTCGCGGCCGTGTGCGGTCATGACGCGCTCCGCAGCGCATCGCCCGCGAGCGCATAGACGGCCGCCGCCCCCGCGCCGGCGACAGCGCCGACGATCAGATCGATCGGCACATGCCGCGACAGCCGCAGCCGCGACCAGGCGATCGCCGCCGCGAAACCGAGCCCCGCGAGCACCGCCCAGGCCCCGTATGGCCACAGCAGCCCGGCCGCGTATACCGCAAAGGCCAGATGCAGCGACAGCTTGCACCAGCGGCTGACGAGCAGGGCCAGCGCGATCAGCCCGGCGGCCAGGGCGAGGGCCAGCGCCAGATCGGGCGTCGGCATCCGCCGCCACGCCAGCAGCGCGCCCAGCGCGATCGCGATCAGCAGGAAACGATTGAGCGATCCGCGCTCCTCGCGACCGCTGGCGTCCACATGCGCCCAGCGCCCGCGCCGCACCTGACGCCAGGACCACCCCAGCACCAGCAGCCCGAAACCCGCGAATCCCACCGCGATCGCGGCCAGCGGCATCCCCGGATCGCGCGCCGCCAGCGCCAGCAGCACCGCCGGCGGCAACACCGCCAACGGGTGGCCGAGAATCGAGATCGCGCGGGCGATGGGCGGGGCGGGGGAGGCGTTCACCACACAAGGATACCCGCAGCCCGCGCGCCGCAAGGTTCAGCCTCTCGCGACAGATTCCGACCGCCGTTTGGCGGCCGCTGGAGCCGCTTCGGGCGAGGGGTGTGGCCGGCGGCTCGTCCGCGGTGCAGATCCAGATTTCATCGCCGTCACTGTCGAAGAAGGCAAGCGCCGCTGGCGAGCTGAGCCCCTTGTCGGCGAGGCGCGTGCGGCAGAGGCTGCGCTCGTTCAGGAGCGTGTCCCCCTGTGTGCCGCCTGAATGTCAACAGCAGATTGTTGTCGGCCTCTGTGCCGGAGGCGCCCTGATTCCGCTGCTCGCCGCCTGAAAATCAATGGCGGTTACACAGTTTTCTTGACAGTCTCTTTCACGCCAACAGACTCTCTTGAGAATCTCTCAATTGACAGTGTCCGTTTTAGAAATCGATCGAGTTTACGTAGATTTTTCCTTGCCGAATGCGTGCAAGTACTCGCCACTTAAGACCAAGTCATGGATTGCGGCGTGAATCGTTTTCTCATGGAGATCGTCGACAACAATCATATTTTTTGCCCAAAGATATCGCCCGGAAAGGCACTCCCCGGTCTCTTTATAGCGTTTCATGATTGATTCTAAGTTTTTAAGCGTAAAAAAAGTCGCGTAAAAAATCTCCCCCCCTGCGAGACGAATAACGACGTCAACATTATCATCTGAAAATGAGATCGCCTCATTTACGAAATCAATGCTATCTATGCCGTGACTAGTTTTCATAAAGACTCCTAAGTCTTTCAATTACTCTTGCCTGGTTGCTCTTGCTGCTTTTGGCAAGTATTTCGATCCCATCGTCAGTGTTTCGAAAATAAACTCTAGCGCCATCTCGCGCACGCGCTTCAAATACATTTCCAAAAACACTCTTTGTTCCGATTCCAGGGTTCATGTTTCCGCGTGACAACTGCAGGACAAGATTGTCAAGTGATGTCTGCAGCGAATTTCCTGCTGCCCGCGCCTCTCGAACGAGAAGCGGATCTGCTTTGATTGATGAAATTATTTTGACAAGATGTAATGACCCAGCCCTTCCTGCACAGATCAGGCCGCTAACGCATACGCCTCAGCGGGGGTCTTCATGCCCAGCGCCTGATGCGGGCGCCGGTGGTTGTAGAACTGGATCCAGTCCGCAATGACGCGACTGGCGTGCTGCAGGCTTTCGAACCGG
>JBIJBH010000336.1:0-4585 GCA_044345315.1 Lysobacteraceae bacterium | reverse complement strand
GCGGTGGGTCGTGTTCGAGATGGCAGAGCATACCGCGCGAGCAGAGAATTCCGATTCGATCGGCGGCATGTGTTTTCGCCGAGCCTCATACCGTCCCGGTTGCTCGCCGAGCCGCCTGTCTCCCTCCCCTTCAAGGGGAGGGCTGGGGTGGGGATGGGTTGATCGGTCTTCGTCATCGGTCATCGCCTTTCCCGACGCAGCAGAACCCATCCCCTCCCCTTGAAGGGGAGGGTGAACAGCAAAGGCGCGATTCGATTCACATATCCCGGACGCGGGGTCGGGATTTCCCTACACCCGGCCGCGGGGTTTCCCGATGGCGCCGATCGGGCGCAGGCGCGACGCTGGGCACCGCGCTACAATCCACGGAGCATGCCCATGATCGACCTCGCCCAGATCGACGAACTCGCCCGCCGCCTCAGCGGCCTGGTGCCCCCCGCGCTGCGCGAGGGCCGCGAGGAACTGCAGGACAACTTCAAGGCCGCGCTGCAGGCCGGGCTGGCCAAGCTCGACCTCGTCACCCGCGAGGAATTCGACGTCCAGCGCGCGGTGCTGGCCAAGACCCGCGCCCAGCTCGACGAACTGCGCGCCCTGGTCGAACAACTCGAAGCCCAGCTCGAAGCCCAGCGCACTACGCGCGACGCCGACCAGCCCCGCGACTGAGGGCCGCCGCCATGACTCTTGCGCTCGTGCACACCCGTGCACGCACCGGCGTGCGCGCGCCGGCGGTGAACGTCGAAGTCTTCCTCGCCGGCGGCATCCCGCGGATGTCGATCGTCGGCCTGCCCGAAGCCGCGGTCCGCGAGGCCAAGGACCGGGTCCGCGCCGCGATCCAGTGCGCGCAGTACGAATTCCCGGCCCGCGTCATCACCGTCAATCTGGCTCCGGCCGACCTGCCCAAGGACGGCGGCCGCTTCGATCTGCCGATCGCGCTGGGCATCCTCGCCGCCTCCGGGCAGATCCCGCTGGAGGCGCTGCGCGGGGTCGAATGCCTCGGCGAGCTCGGCCTCACCGGCGAACTGCGCCCCGTCGATGGCGTGCTGCCGGCGGCGCTGGCCGCCGCGGCTGCGGGCCGTCGCCTGATCGTGCCCGCCGCCAACGGCGCCGAGGCCGCGCTCGCGGCAGGCGTCGAGGCCTGCACCGCGCGCACCCTGCTCGAAGTCTGCGGGCATCTGTCCGGCGCGCGCCGCCTGCCCGCGGCGGTGGCGCCGGTCGCCGCCTACGATCACGGCCCGGACCTGCGCGACGTGCGCGGCCAGGCCCGGGCGCGACGCGCGCTGGAGATCGCCGCGGCCGGCGGCCATCACCTGCTGCTGATCGGCCCGCCCGGCTGCGGCAAGACCCTCCTCGCCTCGCGCCTGCCCGGCCTGCTGCCCGAAGCCGACGACGCCGACGCCCTCGAAACCGCCGCGATCGCGTCGATCAGCGGCCGCGGCCTCGACCCCGCGCGCTGGCGCTGCCGCCCCTTCCGCAGCCCGCACCACACCGCGAGCGCGGTCGCACTCGTCGGCGGCGGCGCCGAACCGCGACCCGGCGAAATCTCGCTCGCCCACAACGGTGTCCTGTTTCTCGACGAACTCCCCGAATGGGACCGCCGCGCACTGGAAGTGCTACGCGAACCGCTGGAGTCCGGCGTCGTCACGATCTCGCGCGCCGCGCGACAGAGCGAATTCCCCGCCCGCTTCCAACTCGTCGCCGCGATGAACCCCTGCCCCTGCGGCTGGGCCGGCGATCCCTCCGGCCGCTGCCGCTGCCACCCCGACGCGATCCTGCGCTACCGCAGCAAGATCTCCGGCCCGCTGCTCGAACGCATCGACCTGCACCTCGAAGTCCCGCGACTGCCACCAGCCGAACTGCGTCCCGACGCACCGCCCGGCGAATCCAGCGACACCGTCCGCGCTCGCGTCGTGCGCGCACGCGAAGTCCAGCGACAACGCGCCGGCCGCTGCAACGCGCATCTCGATCAATCGCAGACGAACGCCGTGTGCCGGCTCGCGCCGGAGGATCAGGCGATGCTGGAGAACGCGATCGACCTGTTGCAGCTCTCCGCGCGCTCGATGCATCGGATCCTGCGCGTGGCGCGGACGATTGCCGATCTTGCGGGCAGTGCCGACATCCTCGGGCCGCATGTGGCGGAGGCGATCGGGTATCGGCGTGGGGAGCGCGGTGCAGGCAGTCGCGCAGCCTGACCGCCGCTGGCGCCCGCAAGGGCTTCGTGACACCGTGGCAGCCTGACATATCGGTGAATCGGCGCGGAGGCTTCGCGATGAACACATCCCACGGCGGTTGCCTCTGCGGCGATGTCCGCTTCACGGTGGAATGGCCGAGCCAATGGGTGGCGCACTGCCACTGCACGATGTGCCGACGCGCGCACGGGGCGGGTTACGTGACCTGGTTCGGGATGGTCGAGGACCGGGCGCGGATCCAGGACGATGGCGGCAGCCTGCGCTGGTATGCGTCCTCGCCCGGCGCCGAGCGCGGGTTCTGCATGCGCTGCGGCAGTTCGCTGTTCTTCCGCTCCGAACGCTGGCCGGGCGAATTGCACATCGCCCTGGCCAATCTCGACGGCCCGGCCGATCGCGCGCCGATGGCGCACGTGTTCTGGGACACTCATGTGGACTGGGCGGCCGGCGATCCGCAGGACGGCCTGCCGCGCAAGCCTGCGTCGAAGTCGGATTGAATCCGGGCCCTTCGACGAGGCAGGCGCGGCACACCACGCCCCTGCCGTCGCGCAAAGGCGATCCGGGCGCACATCGGCATCGAGACCCCGAATTACACACAGGATTTCACAGACCGCAAAAACGCGAACGGCCGGCACAGGGCCAGCCGTTCGGAACCATGCGGGTGAGATTCAATCGCCGCGGCAGCTGTCGCATTTGAAGGTGCGACGCAGACTGTCCTGCGAGCCATCGCGATTTTCGCGCTGCTGCTTCGCGGTCATGCACACCGATTGCATGCGGTTGGAGCCGACGGTCCTGGTGTATTCGCAGACCATGCGGTCGTCCTCGGCCTTGGTCACCGCGGCCTTGATCCACTCCAGGTCGTTGAACACGACCGTGCGCTGATCCGGCGCCATGTCCTCCAGGGTCTGCTGGCCGCCGAGCATCTGCAGCACGCGATCCTGGCGTTCGACCAGCGCCGCGCGCTCGGCCTTGCTCATGTCCTTGAACGCGCCCTTGCCGGCGACCACCTGGGCGCGCAGTTGGGTCTGCTGGGTGAGGATGTCGCGGATGGTGAGCTGCTGCGGGTCGGCCGAGGCCAGCGCGAGCGCGCCCCAGGCCAGCAGCGAAACGAGGATCAGGACCGGACTGAACGAACGCACTTTCATGACGGCACTCCTGTTCGGGCACTTGCGGGGAAGGCGCGACCGAGGGAACCACTCGGAAAGCAGTCGCTGCCGGCGCGCCCGGCAGCGGCTCCGCCGTGGCGGAGCGACGAACTCAGATGTACACCCCTGCGCGGGGATTTTCCAGTGCGGCCGCACGGCGCTGCGGGCCGGGGCGGAGGTCAGCCCGGCCGGGGTCCGATACGGCGCAAGCGGCCCGGACTCAACGCACCTGGTCGGACGAGCTCTGGCCGCTCGGCGCGATTCCCCTGCGCTGGATGTCCTCGCGCAGTTGCCGGCGCTGGCCCACGGTCATGCACTTGTTCTGCGGGCGGTTGGAGCCGATCGGCTTGATCCGCTCGCAGATCATGCGGTTGTCCTCGGCCTTCTTGACTGCGGCATCGACCGCCGACAGCGCATTCAGCAGGCGTATGCGCTGGTCGCCGCTCAGTTCGTCGATCGACTGGCGGCCCTCGATCGCGGCCAGCACGTCGTCCTGACGCGCGAAGATCTCACGACGCTCGTCATCGGTGAATTGCGAATAGTTGCCGCGCTTGGCTTCGATGGCCTGGCGCAACTGGGTCTGCGCATCGCGGATCTGGGCAGGCGTGGAGCTGATTCCGATGTTGTCGTTGGCGAACGCGGGCGAAATGAGGAGGGTAGCGGCCAGGAGGGCCGTCGACAGGGCAAGGCGCATGGGTGGGGGTACCGGACGGAGGGTGGTTCTGTCATTGCACCACATCACACGCCGCGCCGGCCATGACGAAGGTCATGGCCGGGCACGGATCGGGCGCGGGAACCTGAACGACTCAAGCCGCGGCGGCCGGGCGGTCGTGGAACTGCTCTTCCTCGGTCGAACCCTTCAGCGCAACGGTCGAGGACTGGCCGCCCTGGATGGTCTGGGTCACGCTGTCGAAGTAACCGGTACCGACTTCGCGCTGATGCTTGACCGCGGTGAAGCCGCGATCGGCGGCGGCGAATTCGGCCTCCTGCAGCTCGACGAAGGCGCTCATCTGCCGGCGCGCATAGCCGTGGGCGAGGTTGAACATCGAGTAGTTCAGAGCGTGGAAGCCGGCCAGGGTGATGAACTGGAACTTGTAGCCGTAGCCCGCGATTTCCTTCTGGAACTTCGCGATCGTGGCGTCGTCGAGGTTCTTCTTCCAGTTGAAGCTCGGCGAGCAGTTGTAGGCCAGCATCTTGCCCGGGAACTTCGCGTGGATGGCCTCGGCGAACTTGCGCGCGAATTCGAGATCCGGCTTGCCG
>JBIJBH010000337.1:0-4585 GCA_044345315.1 Lysobacteraceae bacterium | reverse complement strand
CGCGCTTCGTCGCCACCATCCGCGCGCAGAGCGAGCGCATGGCGGAGATGATCGACAAGCTGCTGGCGCTGGCCGCGGTCGAACATCGGCAGCGGATCGAACAACCGCAGCGGCTCGACCTGCGCGCGATCGCCGACGAAGCCGCGGAGCGGATCGCGCCGAAGTTGACCCAGCGCGGCCTGCGCCTGGAGACCGCCGAGGACGAGTCCGCGCGCGGCCTGCGGGTGTCCGGCGACGCCTTCCTGCTGCGCCAGTCGCTGGTAAACCTGCTCGAGAACGCGGCGGATTTCGCCCCGGCCGGCAGCGCGATCGAACTGCGACTGCGGCGCGACGGCGAGCGACTGGTCGCGGCGGTGCTCGATCGCGGCCCAGGCGTGCCCGATTACGCGCTCGATCGCGCCTTCGAGCGTTTCTATTCGCTGCCGCGCCCCGAAGGCGGCAGCCGCAGCAGCGGCCTCGGCCTGTGTTTCGTCGCCGAGGCTGCGGTCCTGCACGGCGGCGAGGCGCGTCTGGACAACCGCGACGATGGCGGTGCGGTCGCGTCGATCCTGCTGCCGATCGCGGCCGCGTAACGCGGATCGCCGGTGTCGCCGCGGGCCGCGGCGCGCAATTCACCCCGACTTCACACAAGCGCCATCGCCGCCCCGCGGGCGCTGTCGAGACTGGCCGCGTCCACAACACGCCGGAGGCGGCCATGCGTTTGTTGCTCAAGATTCTGATGGTGGTCGGGATGACCATCCTGTTGCTCGTCCCGCTGGCGATGATCCGCGGCACGATCCAGGAGCGTCAGTACTACCGCGATCAGGCGGTGCAGACCATCGCGCGCGGGACGGCCGGTGCGCAGGCGCTGGCCGGGCCGGTGCTGGTGGTGCCCTACGTCGAGACCGTCGAGGTCGAGGAAAAGAACGCCAACGGCGAGGTGATCCGCAAGGTCAAGCGCGACGGCGAAGCCGGGCAGTGGGTGTTCTTCCCGACCACGATGGACGTCGCCGGCACGATCGATCCGCGCAGCAAGTTTCTCGGACTGCACGAGGTCCGCAGCTACGAGCTGCGCGCGACCACGGCGGCGAAGTTCGATGCGCGGATTCCCGCGGACGAGAATCCCGAACTGCCGCGCAAGATCGGCCAGCCGTGGCTGAATTACGGGATCGCCGACGTACGCGGTCTGGCCGGCGTGCCGCGACTGACGATCGGCGGCGCCGGGGTGAAGCTGGAGCGCGGCCTCGGCGGACGCGAAGGCAGCGGCCTGCACGCGCGGCTGGCCGTGCCGAAGGCCGGTGAAGCGGTGGTCCTCGACACCCGTCTGGTGTTCGCGCTGGAAGGCACCGAGACGCTCTCGGTCGCGCCGCTGGCGCAGGACAATCGGGTGACCATCGATTCGACCTGGCAGCATCCGCAGTTCGGCGGCGCGTTCACCGCCCGCAACAAGTCGATCTCCGAAAAGGGCTTCCGCGCGGTCTGGGAAGTCACGTCGCTGGCGACCAATGCGCAGGCGCAGTATCTGTCCGGACGCACCCAGCCGAACGTCCAGGTGGCGGCCGCGAGCGACAGCGAGGACACCGCGTCCGGTCTCGATGCGGTGGCGGTGTCGCTGGTCGATCCGGTGAACGTCTATTCGCAGGCCGATCGCGCGACCAAGTACGGCATCCTGTTCGTGCTGCTGACCTTCGTCGGCTTCTTCATGTTCGAACTGCTCAAGCAGCTGCGCATCCACCCGGTGCAATACGGCCTGGTCGGGCTGGCGCTGGCGATCTTCTTCCTGCTGCTGGTCGCGCTGTCCGAGCACATCGCCTTCGAGCGCGCCTATCTCGCCGCCAGCGCGGCCTGCATCGGCCTGCTCGGTTACTACCTCGGCCATGTGCTGCGCTCGTGGATGCGCGGACTGGGGTTCGCCGGCATGCTCGCGACTCTCTACGCCGTGCTCTACGGCCTGCTGATCTCGGAAGACAACGCAATGGTGCTCGGTGCCGGCCTGCTGTTCCTGATCCTGGCCGCGATCATGGTGGTGACCCGCAGGGTGGACTGGTACGCGGTCGGCGCGGCCTTGCCGACGCGGCCCGCGCCGCCGCCGATGCCCGCCGCGCCCGCCGGCGAAGCGTCCTGAGCGGAGCGGATGCCATGAACGTCGACATCCGTTTTTCGATCGCCGTCTGCGCCGTGTTCCTCCTCTCGGCCGCGGTCTCGAGCTGGGTCCTGCATCGCGGCCTGCTGCGCCACGACTGCGGCCTGCAGCCGTCGCAGGCCCGGGCGATGGTGGTCGAGGATCTGCGCGATCGCGGGCTGCCGGTGCGCGCGCTGACCGCCGCGGACGCCGGCGATCCCTGTCGCTACGTGTTCCGCTACGCCGGCGACGGCGATCCGGTGGAATACGCGGTGGCCAACGACTGGCGCCGCGGCGTGGTGCTCGCCCGGCAGGCGCCGGGGAGCGACCGCTGACATCGAGGCAGGGCAGGGGCGTCGCGACGCAGGTCGCGGCGCCCTTCGCCCGTTGAGGGACATGCATGCGGCGGCCGGGACGGCGCAGGCTAGAATCCCGCCATGACCGCTTCTGAACCGATCGTCCGCCGCTTCTCGGGCGCCGCCGTGCGCGAATATCTCGACGCCGTCGCCGCGCTGCGGATCGCGGTGTTCCGCGACTGGCCCTATCTCTACGACGGCGACCGCGCCTACGAACGCGAATATCTCGACGCCTACGCGGCATCGCCCGACAGCGTGTTCGTGCTGGCCTTCGCCGGCGACGACATCGTCGGCGCGTCCACCGGGCTGCCGCTGGCCGACGACAGCGCCGAATTCCGCGCACCGTTCGAACAGCGCGGCCTCGATGTCGGACGTGTGTTCTATTTCGGCGAATCGGTGCTGCTGCCGGCCTGGCGCGGGCGCGGCCTCGGCCATGCGTTCTTCGATCACCGCGAAGCCCATGTGCGGGCGCTGGGGCGTTTCGACACGACCGCGTTCTGCGCGGTCGACCGCGATCCCGACGACCCGCGGCGTCCGCTCGCGCATCGCGGCAACGAGGCGTTCTGGACCGGTCGCGGCTATGCGCGCCAGCCCGGCATGACCATGCGTCTGCGCTGGAACGAAATCGACCGCGGCGAGGTCGAGCATGCGCTGACCTTCTGGCTTCGCCCCCTCGCCCCCGGAGCATCGGCATGAAGATCGCGGTCGCGCGTTATCCGATCGGAGCCCCGGCGCGGTTCGCCGACTTCGCCGACAAGCAGGTCCGCTGGCTGCGCGAGGCCGCCGCCGGCGGCGCACGGGTCGCGGTGCTGCCGGAATATCTTTCGCTCGAACTCGGCGCGAGCTTCGCGCCCGCGGTGCGCGACGACCTGCACGCCTCGCTGGCCGCGCTGCAGGCGCATCGCGCCGACTGGTGCGCGCTGTTTTCGGACCTCGCGCGCGAGACTGGCCTGTGGATCGTGGCCGGCAGTTTCCTGCTCGACCTCGGCAGCGGACGCTATCGCAATCGCACTGACCTCTTCTCGCCCGATGGCGGCCATGGCTGGCAGGACAAGCTGCAGTTGACCGGTTTCGAGAAGAAAACCGGCGTCATCGACGGCGGCGATGCGCTCAAGGTGTTCGAGATCGACGGTCTGCGCGCCGGCATCGCGATCTGTTACGACATCGAATTCCCGCTGCCGGTGCGCGCGCAGTGCGCCGCCGGCGCGCGCCTGCTGCTGGTGCCGAGCTGCACCGACACCGCCGCCGGCGCCACCCGCGTCCGCGTCGGCGCGCTGGCGCGCGCGCTCGAGAATCGCTGCTTCGTCGCCCAGGCGGTGACCGCCGGCGTGGCCGACTGGAGCCCGGCGCTCGACATCAACACCGGCGATGCGACGCTGTACGCACCGATGGATGTCGGCCTGCCCGACGACGGCATCCTCGCGACCACCGCCGGCGCGGACGGCTGGGCGTTCGCCGACATCGACCCGGCACGTCTCGACGCCAGCCGCGCGCAGGCGCAGGTCGCGAACGATCGGGACTGGTCGGGACAACTCGCGCCGATGCTGCAGCAGGCGAGGCTCGACACCTTGATCCCCATTCGTTCGTAGAGCGGATCGCAGATCGGCCCAGGCAAGTCTCGACGCGCGACGACATCCGGGCCGTGCCTGCGGCTGATCGGCGACCCGCTCTACAGTACGAACATGATCTGCAGACTCTCCTGTGCCCAGATCGACCCTAGCGCCAGCGCGCTGCCGATGCCGGTCGCGGCGAGCACATCGCTCGGATAGTGCAGGCCCAGCACCACCCGCGAGGCGGCGACGCTCGCGGCGAAGGGAATCAGCAGCCAGGCCAGCGTCGGCACGTAGGCGAGGGCGACGATCGTGAACGCGACCGCGTGCAGCGTATGCCCGGACGGGAAACTGAATTCGTCCAGCGGCGCGACCCGCGCGCGGATGCGCACGTCGGCCGCGCAGGGGCGCGGTCGCTTCGTCCACCGTTTGAGCGCCTTGTACAGCGCCAGCGAGACGAGGGCGACGATCGCCAGATGCAGGGCCGCGGCGCGACCCACGGCGCCGCCGAACAGCGCAAGCCCAAGCATCAGCGCATACCAGAACACGCCGTCGCCGAGGCGGCTCACCGCGGCGAA
>JBIJBH010000335.1:0-4592 GCA_044345315.1 Lysobacteraceae bacterium | reverse complement strand
CGAGAGGCAGTCGCAGGCGCTGCGCGACGGTCTCGCCGCGCTGGACGCCGAGCTGGGCCTGTTCGCCGAAGTCCGCGGCCGCGGCCTGATGCTCGGCGCGGTGCTCGCGCCGCAGTACGCCGGCCGCGCCGGCGAGATTCTCGATCGCGCCGCGGCCGAGGGTCTGCTGCTGCTGCAGGCCGGCCCCGACGTGCTGCGCTTCGTGCCGGCGCTGAACATCGCCGACGACGAGATCGCCGAAGGTCTCGCGCGGCTGGGGCGCGCGCTGCGGGTGTTCGCGACCGCCTGAGTTTCCGCAGCAGGCGCGGTGCATCGAACGCCGTTTGCGGGGGGGCTCGTCTTTCGACAGTCGAAGACTGGTCAAGAGCCCACGCTGTTGTGGGAGGCCCGGAAGGGCCGACGATTTTCAGATCGCTTTTCCGCAGCCCGTCGGCCCTTCCGGGCCTCCCACAAGATCATCCGGTCGCTGTGCCCGCTGGTCATTCTCGACGGCAGAAGCCGGGTTCACGCAGCGCCCGGGGCCATGCCTGTCTCCACGGCGAGGCTGCCGGCCGGATCGGCCGCTTCGCGCTCGATCTCCGGCGGCAGCAGCTTGTACATCACCGGGGTCACGATCCGCGCCAGCAGGGTCGAGCTGAGCAGGCCGCCGATCATCACGATCGCCAGCGGCGCGTACAGCGCCGAACCGCTCACCGCCAGCGGCAGCAGGCCGCCGATCGCGGTCACCGAGGTCAGCAGCACCGGCAGGAAGCGCAGCTCGCCGGCGCGTTCGATCGCCTCGTCCAGCGCCACGCCCTCGCGCCGCAGTTGATTGGTGAAATCCACCAGCAGGATCGAGTTCTTGATCTCCACTCCGATCAGCGCGACGAAACCGATGATCGCCATGTACGACAGCGGATAGCCGGTGACGAACAGGCCAAGCAGCGCGCCGATGATCCCGAACGGCACCACGCCGGCGACGATCAGGGTCGAGCGGAAACTGCCGAACTCCAGCACCAGCACCGCGAGGATGCCGAAGGCAGCGATCAGGATCGCGCTGCCCAGGCCGGCGAGGCTGTTCGCCGCCGACTCCGCTTCGCCGCCCATTTCGATGCGATAGCCGTCCGGCAGCCGCAGCTGTTTCAGCGCGCTGTCGACGCGCGCCGAGACCCGGCTGGTGATCTCGCCCTCGGCGACGTTGGCGGTGACGGTGGCCATGCGCTCGCGGTCGAAACGCTCGATCCGGCTCGGGCCGCCGTCGAAGCGCGGGGTCGCGATCTGCGCCAGCGCGATCGATTCGCCGCTGCTGCGGCTGGTGAAATACAGTTGATCGAGCAGCGCCGAGGTCGGATAGCCGTCGATCGGCAGACGCAGCCGGACCGGATACTCGTCGCCGCGTTCGTCGCGGAACTGCGCCGCGTCCAGTCCGGCCACCGCCAGCCGCGTGGTGCGGTCGATGTCGGCGCTGCGGATCCCGAGCAGACCGGCCTTGGCGGTGTCGATGCCGAGGTCGTAGTCGATCCGCGGCAGCCGCAGCGGATTGTCCACGTCGCGCGCGCCGGGCACGCCTTCGAGGATGCGCTCGACTTCGCCGGCGAGGCGCGACAGCGTCGCATTCTCCGGGCCGAGGATGCGCACCGCGATCGGCGCTTCGATCGGCGGGCCGTTCTGGAACTGCTCCAGCGTGATCTGCGCGCCCGGATAGGCCGCGAACTGCCGGCGCAGGTCTTCCAGCAGGCGCACGCTGTCCTCGCCCTTCCAGGCGTCCAGGGCGACGAAGATTTCGGCTTCGGTCGTCTTGGTTTCCGCCGGGAACACGTTGTAGTAGATCTGCGGATTGCCGCGGCCGAGATTCACCATGCGTGCGCGCACGCCCTCGGTGCGCGCCAGGACGCCGTCGACGAAGCGCACCGCGCGATCGGTCGCCTGCAGCGAGGCGCCTTCCGGGGTCGAGATCGCAATCAGGAACTGCGGTTTGTCCGCGGCCGGGAACAGCGAAAAGCCCAGCAGCGGCACCAGCCCCAGCGACGCCGCCACCAGCGCCGCGGCCAGCGCCAGGCTGCGGCGCGGGCTGGCCAGCGCGCGGTGCACCACCGGCGCGTAGAAACGATGGATGCCGCGCTTGAGCCAGCGCAGCAGCGGCGTCCCTTCGGGGCGCTCGTGCCGCGGCAGCATCCGGCTGGCGAGGAAGGGCACGATGGTGAACGCCACGAACAGCGAGGCCAGCACCGTCAGCACCACCGCCAGCGGCAGGCCGCGGGTGAACTTGCCGGGGCCCTCGGGCAGGTTGAGCAGCGGCAGGAACGCGAGGATCAGGGTCGCGGTGCAGCCTACCACCGCCAGCGCGATCTGGTCGGTGGCCAGGATCGCCGCGGTCCTGCGCTCGTGACCTTCGCGCAGGTAGCGCGCGATGTTCTCGACCACCACGATCGCATCGTCGACCAGCAGTCCGAGCGCGACCACGAAGCCGGCGATCGAGATCTGGTTCAGCGAGAACCCCAGCACCCACAGCCCGGCGATGCCGATCGCCAGCGACAGCGGGATCGCGACCATCACGATCCCGCCGGCGCGCCAGCCCAGCGGCAGCAGGGTCACCGCCACCAGCGCGATCGCGATCAGGAAGTCCGTGCCCAGCCGCTGCAGACGCAGGCGCACGTTGTCCGCCTGCACGAATCCGGTTTCGACCTGCACGCCCGGCGGCAGGCCGGCACGGAACGCCGCGACCCGCGCGTCGAGCCCGCGCTGCACGTCGAAGATGCTGTAGCCGTCCTTCATGTTCGCGGTCACGAACGACGCGCGCCGGCCGTCGAAGCGCGCGAGGTAGGCCGGCTCCTCGGTCGACCAGGTCACCTCGGCCACGTCGCGCAGCAGCACCGTGCGCCCGTTGCGCTCGGCGATCACGGTGTCGGCGACGGCCTCGATCGACGGGTAATCGCCGGTGCCCTTCAGGTTGTAGCGGCGCTCGCCGATCTGGATCGCGCCGCCGGGCACACTGCGGCCTTCGCCCTGCACCGCCTCGCTGACCGTCCCCACGTCCAGGCCCAGCGCCGCCATCCGCGGCAGATCCAGGGCGACCCGGATCTCCGGCTGCGGATAGCCCCAGGACTCGGCGCGGCGCACGCCGGGCACGGTTTCCAGCGTGTTTTCCAGATCCTCGGCCAGCCGTCGCAGCGCGCGCGGCGACAGCCCCGGGCCGGTGATCGCGTACTGCGCGATGTTCACCAGACCCGGGTTCACCTTGTCGAATTCGATGCTGCGGATGTCCGCCGGCAGCGCGCCGCGCTGGGCGTTCACCTCGCGCACGACCTCGTCGTACTTGTCGTCCGCGTCGACGCCCCATTCGAACTCCACCCGGATCACCGCCAGCCCGCTCTCGCTGCTGGAGCGGATCCGCTTCACGTCCTCGATCTCGGCGATCGCGTCCTCGATCGGATCGGTCGCCAGCCGCTCCACTTCCTCGGGGTCCGCGCCGGGGTAGACGACCACGATCGTGGTCACCGGAATCGGGAAGGTCGGATCTTCCTGGGCCGGGATCGCGCGCAGCGCCAGCGCGCCCAGCGCCACCAGCAGCAGGAACATCACCGTCGTGAACTGCCAGCGGCGGACCGCGAAGACCCAGATGCGCATGCTGCGATCCTCAGCGGTTCACGACGACGGGCTGGCCGTCGTCCACGTAGGCGGCGCCCTGCACGATGACCTGCGCGTTCGCCGGCAGGCCCGAGAGGATCGCGACCCGTTCGCCTTCGACCTTGCCGAGGGTCACCGCAAGGCGCCGGGCGACGCTGTCGCGCACCACCATCACCGCGCCGGCGTCGCCATCGGCCGCCACCAGCGCCTCCACCGGCACCGCCAGACCGTCCTGCCGCGACAGCGCGATCTCTGCCTTGGCGATCAGCCCGCTCTTGAGCGCGAGCGCGTCGCCGTCGACGGCCAGTTCCACCGCGACCGCGCCGCTGTCGCGGTCGGCCTGACCGCCGATGCGCACGACTTCCGCGCGCAGCGGCTGCGCCGGGAACGCATCCACGCGGACCTCCGCCAATGCTCCGACCTCGATCCGCACCGCCTCGCGATCGGCCACTTCGACGCGCACGCGCCAGCCCTCGTCTTCGCCGGACATGCGCAGCACGGGTTGCCCGCCGAGCACGGTTTCGCCCGGCTCGGCGCGGCGCTCCAGCACCACCCCGTCGGCGTCGGCGACGATCGTCGTGTAGCGCCAGGCGAATCGCGCCGCCGCCAGATCCGCCTCCGCGGTCCGCAGCGCCGTGCGCGCGTCGTCGGCGGTCTTGCGCGCGACCAGTTGGCGTTCGGCGAGAGCGTTCCAGCGTTCGAGATCGCGCGCGGCCTGCTCGCGCTGTTGCTGCGCCCGGGTGACGGCGGCGTCGACATCGGTCGATTCCAGCGTCGCCAGGATCTGGCCACGCCGGACGCGGTCGCCGATGTCGACCCGGATGTCCCGGATCACCCCGCCGGTGCGGAACGAGAGCGCGGTCTCGTCGGCGGCCTCCAGCCGGCCCACGGCGCGGGCCCGCGCCTGGCCGTCGAGCGCGCCGGGCATCGTCACGCGCACCGGAACGGCGGCCGGGGCGGTCGCTGTTTCGTTCGCGCCGCTGCCG
>JBIJBH010000334.1:0-4595 GCA_044345315.1 Lysobacteraceae bacterium | reverse complement strand
TAACCTGTACTAATGATCCGTGTGGCTTGACCATATAACCTCAAGACGCCTTGACCTCGACGACACGTCGACGTTCGTCAAGACAATCGTTACGTCCCAAGACCCAATGAGAGCGTGAGCGCTGCTTTGTATGAAGCTGGCGACCCTCCACCCTCTCCCTGGTGACAATAGCTGCGTGGAACCACCCGATCCCATCCCGAACTCGGAAGTGAAACGCGCACGCGCCGATGGTAGTGTGCATTCAGCATGCGAGAGTAGGTCATCGCCAGGGTCTTTACCCAAAACCCCGCAGCTCCGGCTGCGGGGTTTTTCTTTGCGTCGCGGAAAGCTGCGCCGCGGCCTCATCGCTTGACATCAGCCTGCGCTTCGCCAAGGCTTGGCCGGGGGATCAAAACGTTCGAGCGCAAGGAGACGGTCATGTCCGACCCGAAGCAACCGCTGCCTGCGGATCAGAAACCTGCGGATCCGCCGGCGACGCCCGCCCCGCCGGTCGCGACCGATCCCTTGTTCCGATTCGACACGCCGCTGTTCGGTGGCCAACTCACCGGCGGCGCTCGCGAGCTGTCGCCCGGTTTGTTTCTCGGCAATGCCGATTATCTGTTCCGCAACAGCGATCGCCTCGGCGGCGAGCTGCGTCTGCGTACCGATCTGCGCTTTTCGATTGAACAGTACGGCCTCAACGGCAGCTTCGGTCTCGGTGGCAATGGACGCTTCGATTTCGATGCGCTGGCCTCGCCGTCGTCCGATACTTACCGGCTCGGGACGAAGTTCGACTGGAACCGCGACTTCCGCCTCAACGCCGATTGGTCACGCACCCAGGAGGGTCAGATCTACGGCGCCGATGGCGCATTCCGGCTCGGTCGGGAGGGCAACGGCACCGCGAGTTTCCGGGTCGATGAGCCCGCGAATACCGCGAAATTCGATACCCGGCTGCAGTTCAACCCCGACTTCCGCCTCAACGCCGATTGGTCACGCACCCAGGACGGGCAGATCTACGGCGCCGATGGCGCCTTCCGGCTCGGTCGGGAGGGCAACGGTACCGCGAGTTTCCGGGTCGATGAGCCCGCGAATACCGCGAAGCTCGATACGCGGCTGCAGTTCAATCCCGATTTCCGCCTCAACGCCGACTGGTCACGCACCCAGGACGGGCAGATCTACGGCGCCGATGGCGCGTTCCGGCTCGGTCGCGAAGGCAACGGCACCGCCAGTTTCCGGGTCGATGAGCCTGCGAACACCGCGAAGTTCGACACTCGGCTGCAGTTCAATCCCGATTTCCGGCTCAACGCCGACTGGTCACGCACCCAGGAGGGGCAGATCTACGGCGCCGATGGCGCGTTCCGGCTCGGTCGCGAAGGCAACGGCACCGCGAGTTTCCGGGTCGACGAGCCCGCGAATACCGCGAAGTTCGACACTCGGCTGCAGTTCAATCCCGATTTCCGCCTCAACGCCGACTGGCAGCGCACGCAGGACGGGCAGATCTACGGCGCCGACGGCGCGTTCCGGCTCGGTCGCGAAGGCAACGGCACGGCGCGCTTTCGCGTGGACGAGCCGGCGGGCACGACGATGTTCGACACCCGCCTGCGTTTCGACAACGGTTTCGGTCTGAATGCCGACTACACCCGGCATCGCGATGGCGCGGTGTACGGCGCCGACACCACCTTCCGGTTGGGGCGCGACGGCAGCGGTACCGGCGGTTTTCGCGTCGACGAGCGCAACGACACCGCTTCGCTGAATTCGCGGCTGCTGTTCGGCAACGGCAATACCCTGAATTTCGATCTGTCGAAGACGCCGCAGGGCATGGTCTACGGCGGTGACGGCAGCTTCGGCCTCGGTCGCGACGGCAAGGGTCTGGCGAGTTTTCGCATCGACGAACCGAACGGCAGTTCCCAGTACAAGCTCGGCGCGAGTTTCGCCAACGGCAATGCGTTCAACGCGCAGTTGATGGCGGACCGTCTCGGCACTTCGTTGGGGTTCGATGCGCGACTGGGCTTCGACCGAGGCAACGGTTCGCTCGGACTCGACGGCAAATTCGGGCCGAAATCCACCGATCTCGGCGCGTCGGTCAATTTCAGGAACAAGGACCTCGAATACAGCGCGCTGCTGCGTGCGGACAACGCTTCGGGCGCGTTCCGGGTGTCGGAATTCGGCGCGAAGATCGCGACCGTCGGCAACGATCGCTACAAGCTCAGCGCGGAGGCCGGCTATCGCCCGGACACGCGCGAGGCGTACGGCAAGATCGGCCTGACGATCAGCTTCGGCGGCGGCTCGAAGCCGTCGCGGCCGATCACGCGCGCGGCCGATCCGGGTTTCGATGCCGAGGCGACGGTCGATCGCGCGGTCGCAGATTTCCGCGAAAAACAGGCGATCCTGCTGCGACCGGAGAATCGTGCGCTCTACGATCAGGCGGTCGCAGGCGTACAGAAACTCAACCGCGAGGGCGCGCAACTGCCGGTGCAGGAAACCGCGGCCAGTCTCGCCGCATTGGCGAAAGCGCAGGGCATCGATCTCAAGTACGTCGCGCTCGGCAAACCGACCGCCGACGGTCGCCAGAATCTCTTCATCGGCGACGGCGATCCTTCGCAGCCGGGCACGCGGCAGGCCTTCGTCGACAAGACCCAAGCCGCGACCACGCCCATGGGCGACAGCCTGCGTCGGCTCTCGGGCGAACCGGCGCAGAAGACGGGCGCGGAGCTACCTGCGCAGGATGCGATCGCGCCGACGGCAGCGCGCCGCGGCGGCGGCTGAGCGTCTGCAGGTCTGTGCGACCGTGCTCGCCGCGGGACGGCGCCGCGGTTACAGACTCACGCGCAGGGCGGCCTCGTCGTCGGCGCGGACATGCGCGACGTAGCCGTACCGCTGCTGCGCGCTGCGCGTCGTCCACGGACGGGTGAAGTCGCTGTCGTAGTTGAAATGCAGCGATTCCGGCTTGCCGAACTCGATGATCCGCGCCAGGCATTCTTCGTCCGGGTGATCGAAGCGATCGCCGTTGGTGCTGATCAGATAGCGTGGCGAGTCGATCAGGCGGAGCATGGCTTCGCTCGTGTTGTTGCGGCTGCCGTGATGCGAGATCTTGACCGCATCGACCCGCAGCCGGTCCACGCCGCGCGCTTCGCACAGCCGGACCAGCGAGTCGTGGATCAGGTCCGGGTGAGCGTCGGCGAGGAACAGCGCGGATTTGCCCTCGAATTCGGCGAGAAAGGCGATGCTGCTGCCGTTGGCCGCGGCGCGATCCTTCGTGAACTGCGCATCGAGCAGCGCATCGAGATCGGGATGCGTGCCCAGCAGACCGTCGTCGGGCAGGAAGCTGCGCCGGCGTCCGAGCGCTTCCCATGCGGCGTCGAGATCGCCGGGTTCGAAGCCCTTGATCTGCTTCTCCCAGGCGGCCGCCATGCGTTCGAGCTTGTTCGCATCGGGGGAAAGCAGAGTCAGGCGCATGCCGCCGGCGAGCGTGTGGACCGGCAAGGCGCCCTCGTCGGGGATCATCCATGGCGGCGCTTCGGGCGACCATGCGGCCGCCGAAACGCGCCGCACCAGCAGCGCGCTCAGGAACTCGCCCTGCAGCGCGCCGAGGGTTCGCGCATCGCGCATCTGGCGCCAGCCGTTGAACCAGACCCTGCGCGGGCGGAACGGCAGCGGTTTGTCCGCGAACAGGCGAATCAATCCTTCGATGTGGTCCGCATCGACGTGGGTCAGCACCACCAGTTCGATGCCCTTGTCGCCGTCCGGCAGCGCGTCGATCCGTTCGCGCAGATGCGGGTAGGTCGCGATCGGCCCGCCGTCGATCAGGATGCGTTCGAGGTCCTGGCCGCGGCCGTACTCGACCCACAGGCAGTCGCCATAGGTCGCGGGCAGCATGTCGATGTGCAGGAAAGGGGCGGGCATCGTCGTTCTCCTCGGACTGCGATCCTCAGGTAAGTCGCCAGTCGGCATCGCCGAACGCGACCAGGGCCAGCGCGACCATGCGGCTGTCGATCAGCGCCTTGCGTTTCACGTCGCGCAGGACCTCGCCGAAACTGGCGTCGGCCCTGCCCGATGCGGCGACCAGTTCGTTGACCAGGGTCGTCGCGACATCGGTGGCGTCAGTGCCGAGCACGGTGGCGATCGTGCCGAGAGTCAATGCCGATCCCGAGCGCCGGAACTGCGCGACATGCCGCGCATAGGCGCCCTGCTCGACGCTGTTGACGGTGTCGCAGCCGAACAGCACGACGATCGGGCGGACGTTGTCGTCGACGCTGACATGCGGCCGGTCGATGGCGATGCTTTCCTGCTCGCTGCCGCCGATTTCGAGGAATATCTCCTCTTCGGCGCCGCCGGAGTGCGGCAGCGCGAGCAGCAGCACGGGATGTTCGCTGGCGACGGCGTCGACCCATCCCTGCCAGGACGCGACGGGCGTGGCCCGGCCCCTGGATTTCCAGGCTTCGCTGACCTGCTGCACGAAGCGCGTGCGGGCCTCTTCCAGGATTTTCCGGCTGGTGCCGATCACCATGGCGCCGGCGAGCGAGAGTTCGCCACGGGTGCTGCTGCCGATGGGCTCGGGCAGGATCTTCGCGTCGCCGGCGATCGAAGGATTGAACTGGTGCCGTTCGATCACGCGG
>JBIJBH010000041.1:0-13763 GCA_044345315.1 Lysobacteraceae bacterium | reverse complement strand
GCGGCCGCGGTTGCGGATCGCGGCGTGCTCGGCGTGGTGTTTCCAGGACAGGATGTCGGCCTCGCTGCGCCAGTAGCTGATGGTCATGCCGACACCGTCGGCGCCGCGCAGCGATTCGATGCCGAGGTAACCCGGCTGCTGCGCGGCCAGCGTTTCCATCGCCGCGGCCGCTTCGGCATAGCCCTCGGCATCGGCACCGTTGCGCTGCGAGGTGAAGATCACCGCGTAGTACGGCGGTTCCGGCGTATTCGCGAATCCTGCGCCGATCATGCGTCGGCCAGCGCGCGGGTAGTGGCGACGAATTGTTCGAGCCGGGCGCGGGCGTCGCCGCTGGCGATCGCCAGACGCGCGGCGTCGATGCCGTGGGCGATGCTGTCGGCGACGCCGGCGACGTACAGCGCGGCGCCGGCGTTGAGGCAGACGATGTCGCGCGGCAGGCCCGGCTTGTTGTCCAGCGCTTCGAGCAGCATCGCCTTCGACTGTTCGGCATCCTCCACGCGCAGATTGCGGCTGGCGGCCATGCCGATGCCGAAGTCTTCCGGATGCAGTTCGTATTCGCGGACCTTGCCGTCGCGCAGTTCGCCGACGAGGGTCGCGGCGCCGAGCGAGATCTCGTCCATGCCGTCGCGACCCCAGACCACCAGCGCGCGTTCGGCGCCGAGTCCCTGCAGCACGCGGGCCTGGATGCCGACCAGATCGGGATGGAACACGCCCATCAGGATGTTCGGCGCGCCGGCCGGATTGGTCAGCGGGCCGAGGATGTTGAAGATCGTGCGTACGGCCATCTCGCGGCGCACCGGCGCGACCGCTTTCATCGCCGGATGGTGCACCGGCGCGAACATGAAGCCGATCCCTGTGCGCTCGATGCACTGCGCGACCTGCGTCGGCTGCAGCTCGATGTTCGCGCCGAGCGCTTCGAGCACGTCGGCGCTGCCGGACTTCGAGGACACGCTGCGGTTGCCGTGCTTGGCGACCTTGGCGCCGGCCGCGGACACCACGAACATGCTGGCGGTGGAGATGTTGAAGGTGTGCGCGCCGTCGCCGCCGGTGCCGACGATGTCGACGAGGCGCTCGCGTTCGCGCACGTCGACCTTGTTCGAGAACTCGCGCAGCACCGAGGCCGCGGCGGCGATCTCGCCCACCGTCTCCTTCTTGACCCGCAGGCCGGTGAGGATCGCCGCGGTCATCGCCGGCGAGACTTCGCCACGCATGATCTGGCGCATCAGATCGACCATCTCATCATGGAAGATCTCGCGGTGTTCGATGGTCCGCTGCAGGGCCTGCTGTGGCGTGATCGGCATGGGTCTGCGTCTCGTCGCGTGCCGGCGCTCAGGCGGCGCGGGCCAGGAAGTTCTTGAGCAGGGCGTGGCCGTGCTCGGTGAGGATCGATTCGGGATGGAACTGCACGCCCTCGACCGGGAAATCGCGATGGCGCAGGCCCATGATCTCTTCGATGCTGCCGTCCTCGTTCTCGGTCCAGGCGGTGACTTCGAGCGTTTCCGGCAGCGTGTTGCGATCGACCACCAGCGAGTGATAGCGGGTGGCCTCGTAACCGTCGGGAAGGCCGGCGAACACGCCCCGGCCGGTATGGCGGATGCGCGAGGTCTTGCCGTGCATGATCCGGCCGGCGCGGATCACGTCGCCGCCGTAGGCCTGACCGATGCTCTGATGGCCGAGGCAGACGCCGAGGATCGGGATGCGATCGCCGAGACGGCGGATCAGCTCCAGCGAGACCCCGGCTTCGTTCGGCGTGCACGGGCCGGGAGAAATCACCACGCCCGAAGGGTCCAGCGCCTCGATCTCGTCCACGCTGAGCTCGTCGTTGCGGACCACCTTGACCTCGGCGCCCAGCGCCTGCAGGTACTGGACCAGATTCCAGGTGAAGCTGTCGTAGTTGTCGAGCATCAGGATCACGACAGCGAACTCGCGAACGTCCGGGGGGACACGCACTTTAGCAGAACCCCGCCGGACGGCCCACGGCCGCGGTCGGCGCCGAGCACGCTGCCGATCGCGCAGCTCAGTTGCGGAGCAGCAACTGCCCCGGTCCGCCCTTGCGCGGGCCCGGCCGGACCCGCAGCACGAAGCCGTCGGCGGTGGCCGATTGCACGCTCACCCGGAACATCAGGTCGGGCGAGGTCCAGCTTTCGCCGACCTTGAACATGCTGCCTTCGTTGTTGGCGCGATTGGCCGGCGGCGTGTCGGCGTCGATGCTCCAGGCCGGCTCCCTGCGCGAGGTGTCGATCGAATGGATGATGACCGCGTCGCCGGCGAGACGGTTCTCGTAGTTGCCGGTGCGCTTGCGCACTTCGATGGTGTAGTAGCGGCTGGTCTGATTCGGATAGTTGAGGATCAGCATCTGCACGTTGCCGGAACCGGGCAGGCTGGCGCGATCGATGGTGATCGATTGGGCGCCGGCGCCAGCGGTGATCGTGCGCTTGCGCGCGGTCGCGACCCAGCCCAGACGATTGCGCGAGTAGATGTTGATGTGCTTCGGCAGGGTGCCGTAGGTGGTGTTGGAGACGCCGTTGTTCCAGGCGTCGCTCATCACGTCCCACGGATTGTCGTAGGTGTCGCTGTCGTTGTCGGAATTGTTGGCGTGCGGCAGGCCGTAGGCGTGGCCCATCTCGTGCGACAGCGGGGCCAGATTGTTGAAGGACCACGGCGGATTCCAGGTGGTGCTCCAGCACTTGTTGATGCCGTCGAGCGCGGCGCAGCGGCTGCCGCCCCAAGCGAAACCGTCGAGATCGCCGTTGAACATCATGTTCACGCCCTGCACGCCGCCGTTGGCCGCGAAGTTGACGTTGGCGTCGTGCGCGGCGATGCAGTCGGTGAACAACTTGCCGAGGTCGGCCCTGTCCTTGTTGGTCGTGGCGTCGCGGGTGACATAGACGGACCGCGGCTGCGGCAGCGTGGCCCAGTTGGTGGCGATGCTGCCGGCGAGATTGATCTGGCCGTAGGAGACTTCCTGCCAGTAATGATCGAGCTGACCGACCGCGCTGCCGTACTGCGACTGGAAGAAGCTCTGGGTCTTCTGCTCGGTGGCGATGTCGCCGAATTTGCACAGCAGCGTCACCCAACTGGTGACGCCGGTGATCTTGGCCGGGAATTCGGCGGACTTCGCGCCCACCAGATCGCCGACCGGGACGATCGCATCGATGATCCGCGCATTGCCGCGGGCATTCGCGCGGGCGGCGATCGTGCCGCGCTTGGCCGCGGCCGCGGTGGAGACCGCGACCCGCTTGCCGTAGAGGGCGTAGAGATCGTCGGCGGCGCGCAGCGCCTGCGCCGGATCGAGCGCGCGGCGGGTGCCGTCCTCCTCGACCAGGGTCACGTTGAACAGGGTGTGCGGCGCGCCCGCGGCCTTGGCCGCCTCGCCGGCGTCGCCCCACTGCATTTCGAGCCGGCCGACCATCAGCGCCGGCAGCGCATCGGACGAGGCGGCGTCGCGCAGCGAGCGTTCGCGTTCGGAAAGGGCGTCGCCGCGGCGGGCATCGGCCTGCGCACCGCAGATCAGGGCGAAGAGGACGAGGACGGACAGGGACCAGGGGCGCATGGCGGACTCCGGGAAGCGGCCAGCCCTTCGGCGGCCGACCAAGCGATGCTAGCACCCCTCCCCGGGCGGAGCCGGGACGCAGGCCCGGTTGCGATGCGCCGGGAGTCGCGATCCCGGCATCCGTCTTTCAGCGACGGTCGTGCGACCGCTCCGGCTCGCGACGCGGGCCCGGGAGCGCCTCGACCCGAGCGGCGGCAGGTGCGGGCGCGGCGGTCTGGAACAACTGTCCCGGTCCGCCGGTTCGGGGCCCTGGCCGCACCTGCACCACGAAGCCTTCGGCCGTGGCCGACAGCACGCTGACCCGGAAGGCGAGATCGGGTGAAGTCCAGGTCTCGCCAACCTTGAACATGCTGCCTTCATTGTTGGCATAGGTCGCCGGCGGCACGTCGGCATCCTGGCTCCAGGCCGGCTCGATGCGGCCGGTGACGACCTCGTGCACCACCACGGCATCGCCGGGCATCGCGCCCTCGTACACGCTGCCGCGCCGGCGCGCTTCGACGGTGTAATAGCGGTTGGTGACACCGGGGTAGCTCAGCGTGATCACCTGGCGCTGGCCCGAGGCACGCAGGCTGCTGCGATCAAGCATGATCGAACGTGCCGCGGTACCGGCCGGCACATCGAGATTGCGTGCGGAATCCACCCAGCCCAGCCGGCTGCGTGAATACATGCTGAGGGGTTTCGGCAGCAGCCCGAAGACCGGATCGAGCACCGAATTGCTGTTGTTCGCATCGCTCATCACGTCCCACGGGCTGTCGTAGGGCCAGCCGTCGTTGTCGGAATTGTTGGCGTGCGGCAGGCCGTAAGCGTGGCCCATCTCGTGCGCCAGCACGGTCACGTTTTCGTAGGAATAGGGCGGGTTCCAGGTCGTGCTCCAGCATTTGTCGAGGCCATCGAGCACCTCGCAACGGATGCCACCGTAGGCAGCGCCGGCCAGATCGCCGTTGAACATCATGTTCACGCCCTGCGCGCCGCCGTTGGCCGCGAAATCGACATCGGGGTCGTGCAGGGCGGTGCAATCCCGGAAGAGGCGGATGAGGTCCGGACGTGCCTGATTCGTCGTCGGATCGGTCCGCACGTAGAAGGAGCGCTGCCGCGGCAATACCTTCCAGTCGTGGGCACTGCTGCCGGCCAGGTTGATCTGGCCGTACGAGACCTCGTCCCAGTAGTGCCCGAGCTGGGTGGGCGCGGTGCCGTAGATCGACTGAAAGTACGCCAGATTGCGCGAGGTGCCCGCAATGTCCGGGAAACGGCACAACAGGGTGATCCAGCGGGTGGCGCCGGCAATGCTGGCGGGGAACTCGGCGGTCTTGGCGGCGACCAGATCGGCGATCGGCACGATCGCATCGACCCGCGATCCGCCGGCGCCCGCGGCCCGCGAGACCGCGACGCGCTTGCCGAACAACGCATGCAGGTCGCCGGCAGCGCGCTTCGCCTGATCGGGATCGATGTCATGACGGCGACCGGTATCGTCGACCAGCGTGACCCACAGTCGGCCCGGAGCCCGCGGAGAATCCGGACCGGGGTCGCCCCAGACCATCTCCAGACGCCCGAGCAGCAGCTCCGGGGCACCTCGTCCTGCATCGCGATCACCGATCTGGTCGCGGCGCGCGGCGTCGGCCTGGGTGCCGAACAACAGCACGAGGACGATGATGAGCAGGGGCTGCAGCGCGCGCATGGCGGTTCTCCGGACAGGCAATCGGGACAGGGCCATCGGAGACGGCGCAAAAACGGCGCCGACCGGCAAAAGCTGGACCCTCCACCGGCAATCTGCAGCCCGCCGGTGACATGGTCAAGACGCGCAGCCGCGTTAATCTGTTGCGCCCGCCGCCCGCCGCCCGCCGCCTCCCCATGCCCCATCTCGAACTGTCCCTGCGCTGCCGCGAGGCCGAGCAGCCGCGCTACGAACACGCCCTGGAGGATGTCGGCGCGCTGGCCGTGACCCTGCTGGACGCCGACGCCGAAACCCCGAACGAGCGCGCGATCCTCGAACCGGGCGTGGGCGAGACGCCGATCTGGGGCGAGGTCGCGCTGTCGGCGCTGTTCGACGCGGAGGCCGACCCGCTGATGCTGCTGGCGGCCCTGGAAGCCTTCGACCCCGGCCTGGACTGGAGCGGGGCGACGTTCCGCAGGGTCGACGATCAGGACTGGGTCCGGGCCTGGATGGACCAGTACGTGCCGCTGCACTTCGGTGCGCGCACCTGGATCGTGCCCTGGAACCAGCCGCTGCCCGAAGCGGCCGACAACGCCGATGCCGCGGTGGTCCGCCTGGACCACAGCGCTGTGCCTGCAGTGGCTGGATGGACTCGCCGCGGACGGCGCGCTGCAGGGCCGCGCGATGCTGGATTTCGGCTGCGGCAGCGGGATTCTCGCGCTCGCCGCGCTGAAGCTGGGCGCCGGCCGTGCGGTCGGCGTGGACAACGACCCGCAGGCCCTGATCGCCAGCGCCGACAACGCCGAGCGCAACGGCCTCGGCGACCGGCTGCAGGTCTGCCTGCCCGCAGACGAACCGGTCGCGACCTATCCGGTGGTCGTCGCCAACATTCTCGCCTCGGCGCTGGATGCGCTGGCCGAGACGCTCGCGGCGCGGGTCGCGCCGGGCGGACGGATCGCGCTGTCGGGCATCCTCGCAGGCCAGGAAGACGACCTGCTCGCACGCTACGCCGCGTGGTTCGACGACCTGCGCGTCGCCCGCGAAGACGATTGGGTGAGGATCGACGGCGTTCGCAGATCGGCGGCGAACGGCCGTGATTGAATAGCCGCATGTTCATCAACTGCCCGTACTGCCGCGCGCTGGTGGCGACCGATCCGGTCACCGACGCGCCGCCGAGCCACTGCCCGCATTGCGACAGCCTGCTGCGTCGCGATCCGGCCGCGGACGCGCAGACCGAGGGGCAGGACGATCCGCCGCCGCTGGATCTGGCCGCACTGCTGGCGATGCCCGCGGACGCGCCGACGCCCGGACACGCGCCCGAGCGCATGCCGGAACACACTGCGGAGCGCAATCGGTCCGAGACCGCCGCGAGCGAACCTCCGCGAAACCAACCCGACATCATGTTGCCTGTCGTTTCGCCCGACGGTGCGCTGCCCGACAACGTCGCGCCGCCGGCTGCGCCGATCGCGCGGGCTCCGGTACGCGCGCCGCGCGGGCTGCCCAGCTTCCTGCGCGGCGGCGGCGGGTCCGCGCCACAGCCGCGCGAACGCTGGGTGCTCTACGTGGTGATCGCGCTCGCCCTGCTGCTGGTGCTGCAGCTGCTGCTCGCCGATCGCGCGCGACTGGCCGCGGACGCGCGCTGGCGCCCCGTGCTGCACGCGCTGTGCACGGCATTGCGCTGCGATCTGCCGCCGTGGCGCGAACCGACCGCCTTCACGCTGGTGCAGCGCGACGTGCGCCAGCATCCGCAGTTGCCCGGCACGCTGCGCGTGACCGCGACCTTCCGCAACGATGCGCGCTGGGCGCAGCCGTGGCCGCGGCTGCAGCTGCGCCTGACCGACGGCAACGGCCGCAACGCCGGCGAGCGCAGTTTCCGCGCCGAGGAATATCTCGGCGGCGCACCGAGTCAGACCGAACTGGGCAGCGGCGAAACCGCGAGCGTGGCGATGGACATCCTCGAACCGGCGCCGGGCATCGTCGGCTACGACTTCGGCTTCCGCTGAACCGGCGACGCGCACGGCGTCGCCGCCGCTGACACCACCGTGAGAGCGCTGCGATGCCGCAGCGGCGGCGCAACGCGAAATCCCGGAATGAACGGCCAGCGCACGGCGGATCAGGCACTTGCCCGGGCGCGACGCGACCGGTTCGCGCCACTCATCGGGAACCGGTGCACCGATCGCGATTTCCGCCCCGATCGCCATGGCGGCGGGCCGGCGGCCACGCTAGACTGCCTCCCCCTTCGCCACCGGGCGATCGGACGACCGGAACACGGCAGGCCAGGGACAGGGCAGACAGCAACACCTTTCCGAGACAGCGCTCTTGAACGCCGAACGCCACGACGCAGCCGCACGCTCCGCCCCGCGCACGCCGCTGCGCGATCATGTCGCGCATTCGGTGCGGCGATATCTCGGCGATCTCAACGGTTCCGACACGTCGAATCTCTACGAGATCGCGCTGCGCGAACTGGAGATTCCGCTGTTCGACGAAGTGCTGCGCCACTGCGACGGCAACCAGAGCCGCGCCGCGGCGATGCTCGGCATTCATCGCGCCACGCTGCGCAAGAAGCTCAAGGACTACGGGCTTGCCTGAGCGTCGGGGCGCAGGCCCACGGCGGCAGCCGAGCGGGCGACCTGCCTGCAGTCGCTATAATCGCGGCTTCTCCGCCGCCTCCGCCCGCCTTCCCGCCCCATGACCAACCATCTGCCCGGCGCCCCGGTGACGCTCCGTCGCGCCCTGCTGTCCGTGTCCGACAAGACCGGTCTGATCGATCTCGCCCGCGCGCTCGCCGCGCGCGGCGTCGAACTGCTCTCCACCGGCGGCACCGCAAAAGCGATCCGAGAGGCCGGGCTGCCGGTGCGCGACGTCAGCGACGTCACCGGATTTCCGGAAATGATGGACGGCCGGGTCAAGACCCTGCATCCGATGGTCCACGGCGGCCTGCTCGGCCGCGCCGGCACCGACGACGCGGTGATGGCCGAACACGGCATCGGCGCGATCGACCTGCTGGTGCTCAATCTGTATCCGTTCGAGAAAGTCTCGGTCGATCCGGACAGCACGATCGAGGACATCATCGAGAACATCGACATCGGCGGCCCCGCAATGCTGCGCTCGGCGGCGAAGAACTACGCCCGCGTCTCGGTCGTCACCGATCCCGCGCAATACGCGGGCCTGCTCGCCGAACTCGATGCGCACGACGGCGCCATCTCCGGCAAGACCCGCTTCGCGCTGTCGGTCGCCGCGTTCAACCGCGTGGCGCAGTACGACGCCGCGATCGCCGATTACCTGTCCTCGCTGCAGGACGACGGCAGCCGGACGCCTTTCCCGGCGCAGGTGCACGGCACTTTCGTCAAGGTCATGGACCTGCGCTACGGCGAGAACCCGCACCAGCAGGGCGCGTTCTATCGCGATCTGTATCCGGTGCCGGGCACGCTGGCGACCTTCTCGCAGCTGCAGGGGAAGGAGCTGAGCTACAACAATCTCGCCGACGCCGACGCCGCGTGGGACTGCGTGCGCCAGTTCGGGTTCGAGACCCCGGCCTGCACGATCGTCAAGCACGCGAATCCCTGCGGCGTGGCGGTCGCGGCCAGCGCGCTCGACGCCTACGAACGCGCCTACGCCACCGATCCGACCTCGGCCTTCGGCGGCATTCTCGCCTTCAATACCCGCGTCGACGGCGCGACGATGAAGACGATTCTCGACCGCCAGTTCGTCGAGGTGCTGATCGCTCCCGACTACGACGACGATGCGCTCGCGTTCGCGAAGAAGAAGGCCAACGTGCGCGTGCTGCGCATCCCCCGCGGCCGCGGCGCCAACCTGTTCGACACCAAACGCATCGGCTCGGGCCTGCTGATGCAGACCGCCGACACCCGCGAAGTCGCCGCCGACGAACTCAAGACCGTCACGAAGCTCGCACCGACCACGCAGCAGCTCGGCGATCTGCTGTTCGCCTGGCGCGTCGCCAAGTTCGTCAAGTCCAACGCGATCGTCTACGCGAAGGACCTGCAGACGATCGGCGTCGGCGCCGGACAGATGAGCCGCGTGTACTCCGCGCGCATCGCCGGGATCAAGGCCGCCGACGCCGGTCTCGTCGTCGAAGGCTCGGTGATGGCCAGCGACGCCTTCTTCCCATTCCGCGACGGCATCGACGCCGCCGCCGCGGCCGGGATCCGCGCCGTGATCCAGCCCGGCGGCTCGATGCGCGACCAGGAAGTGATCGACGCCGCCGACGAACACGGCATCGCGATGGTGTTCACCGGGGTGCGGCATTTCAGGCATTGATTGTTTCCTGCCCCGTACATGTCAGGGGACATGTAAAACCTAGCAAGTTCGGCAGGTGCTACATGAAAATGTCGTGACAACCCGGAAACGCTGAAAGATCACCCGTAACCCATTGATTCAAAATCTATTTTTTCCACGCTAAGTTCTGTATTTCGAATTCAGGACAACGCAAATCGGCAGCGGTCAAATTTTAATCAAACCCATGGACTCCCGATAAACCCCTATGCCTTAGGGGAAACCGCAAAATTATCCACAGGTTGTTCCGTCGCACTTCCACAAATCGAGGGTGTAGTGTCCCGCCTCGACTCCCAAGTGGACCGCTCGAAATGGCCGGGAACCGCAAGCTCATCAAGACCAATCTCAAGGGGCATCGTTCGGAAACGACCGAGAGAAACGAACGCCTGAAGATCTGGCTGACGTTCTGGAGCGGCATCATTACCGCTGTAGTGAGTTTTTTCGTCGCACGCTGAGCCCGGGTGCACACCAACCGAGAGGATCGACATGTACAAGCTCAGCCACTTCCTCAGCGCCGGCCTGTCGGTCGCCCTGCTCTGCTTCGCCGCCGGTGTCTCCGCCCAGGACTCCGCGCCCGCACCCGCGCCCGGCATCGACGCCGACAAGCCCTTCGCGCAGCAGATGGCCGACATGATGGCGGCCGACTGCGTGCAGGACAACGCGACCAAGATGCCGGCCTCGATCCGCGAGGATGCGGGCGAAAACGCCAGCCCGGCGCTGATCGCGGAGATGGTCGCGGTCGGCGAGCAGGGCATCTGCGGCTGCTTTATCGACGCGATCCGCAGCGAACCCGACGACCGCCTGCGCACCAATGGCATCGACCACATGGAGCCGGTGTTCAAGGGGTGCATCGCCAACGCGATGCGGCCGCGGATGGAGAAGATCTGCACCGAAGCGCAGCGCGGCGGCACCGACGGCAGCGCCCCGGACTGCGCCTGCCTCGCCGGCGCGGTCGCGAAGATGGACGACGCGACCCTGGGCGAAGGCGCGAACGATCTGTTCGACCTGCTCAACTCGACCCGCGCGATCCCCGACACGGCCGGCGCCCTCGGCGAGGCCGCGCGCAGTTGCGTCGCCAAACGCTGATCGTCGCGGGCACGATGCGTCTACCGTCCACCGCCGTCGTGCTCTGTGTGCTGCTGCTCGCCGCCTGTCGGCCGGCGGCGGAGACCGAACGCGTCGCCGCCGCGACGACCGATGCGAAGTCCGCAACCACGACAAGCGCGCCCGGCAGCACCGCGCCCGATGCGACCGATGCCGTCGCAGTCGCGGACGGCAACGTCGACGACACCGCGCTGCGCGCGCTGTTGGCCTACGAATACGGCGAGGAAGTCGATCTGCGCGCGTGGTGGCCGGCCGACGCCGACAACGTCGAACCCGAACGCGCCGGCATTCCGCAGCAGCGCCGGATCTGCGCCGACAGCGGCGCCGGCGATCCGCGCTGGATCGCGATCTGCACCCGCTACGGCGGCGACGAAGCGATCGGCGCGCCGGCCGATGTCGATCTGCTGCGCGTGCGCGGCCGCAGCGACAGCGGCGAACCGGGGCTGTGGATCGATCTGCAGTCGCCCGGCATCGACAGCGGCGCCGACGGCGAACCCGGCACGGTCGAATGGCTGACGATCGGACCGGATCGTCATGCCTTCGCGGTCCACGCGCGTCGCCACGGCATGGGACGCGAACGCGCGGAACAGCTGACGCTCTACGCGCCGGGCGAAGGCGGATTCGCGCCGGTGCTCACCGTCGGCAGCCGTCGCGACACGCTCGCCGGCTGCGATCCCGAGGCCGACGACTGCGAAGTCGTTGAATGCCGGCTGCGCTTCGGCAGCGATGCCGACGCCGACGGGTATCATCCGCTGACGCTGCAGGTCCGCGGTCATCGCGGTAGCCGCCGGATCGAACGCGATCTCGCCCTGCCGCGCACCGCCGACGGTTACGCGCCGCCGCGCGACAGCGAGTGCGACTCCTGATCCGCCCCTCCTTGCACCGCCGAATTCCCGGACCCGAACCACGATGAACGCACGCCGCCGCCCTGCCCGCAACGACGAAGCTCCGGTCTTCAAGTACGTGATGTGGTTCGTCGCGGCGCTGTTCATCGTCGGCATTCCGATCGGGATCCTGCAGATGATCCTGCCCGACTGGATGCCGCTGCAGTTCCTGCTCGGCCTCGGTCTGATCTTCGGCGCCGCCGAGTTCGTGCGCTGGCGCTTCAACGTCGATCACGGCCGCGGGCTGTCGCCCGGCGAGCGCATGCGTCTGTTCATCGGCAGCCAGATCGTGCTGTTCCTGATGCTGATGCTCACCGTGAGCATCGGCATCCAGGCGCACAACAGCGGGCCGTTCGCGTTCCGCAAGATTCCGCCGGCCTTCGCGCTGCTGGTGGCGGTGGGCGGAGTCGTGATCTACGCGTTGCCGCTGTGGGCGTCGTACTGGCTGCGCAACCGGGCGGGCGAAGCCGAGGCCGCCGCGGTGGTGCCCGAACGCGCGCAGCGTCGGGCGCCGGGGAAGGTCATGGTGATCGGTTCCGGCGGACGCGAACACGCGCTGGCCTGGAAGCTGGCGCAGTCGGCGAAGGTAAGCGAGGTGATCGTCGCCCCCGGCAACGCCGGCACCGCGCGCGAGCGCAAGTGCCGCAACGTCGCCGTGGACATCCGGGATATCGACGCGCTGCTGCAACTGGCGCGGCGCGAGCAGATCGCGGTGACCGTGGTCGGGCCGGAAGGCCCGCTGGTCGCCGGCGTGGTCGACCGCTTCCGCACCGAAGGCCTGCGCATCTTCGGCCCGACCGCGGCCGCGGCGCAGCTCGAAGGCAGCAAGGCCTTCGCCAAGGATTTTCTCGCCCGCCACGGCATCCCGACCGCGCATTACGCGGTGCACACCGAGCTCGATGCGGCCCTGGCCTACCTCCGCGACAAGGGCGCGCCGATCGTGGTCAAGGCCGACGGCCTCGCCGCCGGCAAGGGCGTGATCGTGGCGATGACGCTCGACGAAGCCGAAGCCGCGGTGCGCGACATGCTCTCGGGCAATGCCTTCGGTGCCGCCGGCGCGCGGGTGGTGATCGAGGAATTCCTCGACGGCGAGGAGGCCAGCTTCATCTCGATGGTCGACGGCAGGACCGCGCTGCCGATGGCGACCTCGCAGGACCACAAGCGCGTGGGCGACGGCGACACCGGCCCCAACACCGGCGGCATGGGCGCGTATTCGCCGGCGCCGGTGGTCACGCCCGAGGTGCACGACCGCGTGATGCGCGAAGTGGTGGAACCCACCGTGCGCGGCATGGCCGCGGACGGCGTGCCGTTCACCGGTTTCCTCTACGCCGGGCTGATGATCGACCGCAGCGGCGCGCCGAAGGTGATCGAATTCAACGTGCGCTTCGGCGACCCGGAGACCCAGCCGGTGATGCTGCGCCTGCAGAGCGACCTGCTGGATCTGGTCGAGGCCGCGCTCGATCGCCAGCTCGATCTGGTCGATGCGCGCTGGAACCCGCGGCCCTCGCTCGGCGTGGTGATGGCGGCGGCGCAGTATCCGGACACGCCGAAGACCGGCGATCCGATCGCAGGACTCGACACGCCGCTGCCGATGGGCACCAAGGTCTTCCACGCCGGCACGCGGCTGGACGAGAGCGGTCGCGTCGTCACCAGCGGCGGGCGCGTGCTGTGCGTGTGCGCGCTGGGCGATACCGTGGCCGAGGCGCAGCGCGAAGCCTATGCGGCGGTGGCGGAGATCGCCTGGGACGGGGAGTTCCACCGCACCGACATCGGCTGGCGTGCGATCGCGCGCGAGCGCGGGTAAGCGCGAGACCGCCAAACCGCTTCGCAACAAACCGTTGTCGCGGCGGATCGCCACCTTCGCGTGAGCAACCCGGTCGAACGGCCGGGCCGAAGGGGCCGCCCCGCTCAGCGCGGCTTCTTCGCGGCCTTGCCAGGTGCCTGCTGCTTCGCCAGTTCCTCGATCAGGCTGCGCACGAGTTTGCGCTGCGAGGCCGGCAGCTTGAGGAAGGCGTCGATCGCGAGCTGATCGTGGGGATTGACCCGGTACTCGGTGCGCGGCTCGCGCACCTTGCGGCCGCTGTCGCCGTACTGCAGTTGCTGCGGCTCCATCGAGAGCATGCGCGCGAGGGCGCGCATGTTGCCCTGCCGCGGCATGGCGCGGCCATTGAGCCAACCGGAGATGGCCTGCTGCGAGACCGGCTCGCCGCCGAACCGCGCCAGCAGGCGCATCAGTTCGGCGGGACTTTCGCTCATGCCTGCCTGGCGGAGTGCGGCG
>JBIJBH010000330.1:0-4675 GCA_044345315.1 Lysobacteraceae bacterium | reverse complement strand
GGCGGCGCTGCTGTGGTGGGTGCGGATCGACTGGCGCCCGCCGCTGCGCGAAACGCTGTCGCGGCTGCTGCTGGGCGCGGCGGCGACCGCATTGCTGGGATTGGCGGCGCTCGGCTTCGGCAAGGACGTGGCCTCGCTGCTACGCAACCGGATGGAACTGCGCCACATCGCCAATCCGTTCGCGCTGCTCGCCGCGCAGCTGTCGTACTGGGATCACGCCCGCGACCGCGATCGCGTGTTCGAGCGGATCGCGACCGACGCCCGCCGCGGCGCCGCGCTGCCCGCCGAGCGACGGCCGCTGGTGCTGGTGCTGGCGATCGGCGAGTCGATGCGCGCGGCGAGTCTCGATCTGGACGGCTACGCCCGCGACACCGACGTCGATCTGCACCCGCTGCCGGTGGTGAACTTCCCGCACGTGACCAGCTGCGGCACCAACACCGCGACCTCGCTGCCGTGCCTGTTCTCCGGACTGGGCCGCAAGCGGTACGAGGACGGCGCCGCGAAACATCGCGAAAATCTGCTGGACGCGCTGATGCGCGGCGGTTACGACGTGCTGTGGCTGGACAACAACACCGGCAGCAAGGGCCTGGCCGCGCGCGCCGTGGAGTACAGCCCCGGCGCTGACGCCCATCCGCAGTCGTGCAACGCCGAGGGCTGCTACGACGAGGTGCTGGTGGCGGAGCTGGCGCGACGCCTGCCGGCGATCCGCCGCGACACCGTGATCGTGGTCCATCTGCTCGGCAGTCACGGCCCCGCCTACTACGCACGCTATCCACCCGCCTTCGCCGCCTTCGTGCCCGAATGCCGCACCAACCGGCTGCAGGCGTGCAGCGATCTGCAGCTGCGCAACAGTTACGACAACAGCGTGCTCTACACCACCCACGTGCTGTCGCGGATCGCGGCGCTGCTGGGCGAATCGCGCGCGGTCGCGACCGCGCCGCGCAGCGTGGCCTGTCTCGCCCGGCTCGGTCACGCCGCGCACGCCCGCGCGGCCGAATGCGCCGCGCCTGCGGAACCGTCCGCGAAGACGGAGCTCGCGGGTTTCGACGCGGCGATGCTCTACGTCTCCGATCACGGCGAATCGCTGGGCGAACACGGCCTGTATCTGCACGGCGCGCCGTATGCGATCGCCCCGGACGAGCAGACCCGCGTGCCGATGCTGTTCTGGACCTCGCCCGGCTACGCCGCGCGCCGTGGCCTCGATCTGCGCTGCCTGCATGCGCAGGCGGCGCGGCCGCTGTCGCACGACCACTTCTTCCACAGCGTCCTCGGGCTGGCCGATGTCGAAACCGCCGCGCGCGCGCCGGCGCTGGACCTGTTCGCGCCCTGCGCGCACGGCTGATCCCGGATCAGCCGCGACAGCGCCACGGCGCCCCCCGCCCGCACAGCCGCAGATTCGTCCTCAGATACGCCTCCAGCGCCGCGTCCGGCGGCGCAGGTGCGGGGCCGCCCAGATGTCGGTGCAGCATCACTTCGGTCAGGTAGAGACTGGCCTCGCGCGCCACGGCTTCGCGCTGGGCGTGGCCGGCGTCGGCGTCGACGAGCAGGCTCACGTCCTTGCCCGCGAGCTTCAGGCGCGCGGCGTATTCGATCACGCCGGCGATGCCGACCCGGCGGTCTTCGCCGCCGGCCACCAGCAGCAGGGGCCGGTTCATGCGCGCGGCGTTGGCCAGCGGCGACTGCGCATGGAGGCGGGCCATTCGCGCCCGGCCGTCGACGGTGGTGCCGTCGACATCGAGCGACAGCAGCCGAAGCCAGTCGCGCATCGGCACCGGCCCGCCGAGCGACAGCGATTCGGGATTGCGCACGATCCAGCGCAGGGTCCAGGCGAAATCCGGCGGCGGCACGAAGGCGACGCCGACCTTGAACAGCTCCGGCTGGAACGTGACGCCGAGCAGCGCCGAATAGCCGCCGAACGATGCGCCGACGATGCCCACGCGCTGCGGGTCGCCGATGCCCGAGGCGAGCACGTGGCGCACGCCCTCGACGATGTCGCGCTGCACGCGGCCGTTGCCGAAGTCGCCGTTCGCGGCCAGGGTGTAGGTCAGGCCGTGGCCGGTCGAGGCGCGGAAGTTCGGCTCGAACACCGCATAACCGCGATTGACCAGGAACTGGGCGATGGCGTTGTACGCCGGCTGCACATGCGTCCACGGCCCGCCGTGCGCGATCGCCACCAGCGGCCGGGTCGCGGGATCGACGCCCGGTGGCACCATCACGAAGCCGTGCAGGCGCATGCCGTCGCTGGCGCGCCACTGCACCGGAATCTTCCGTGCGAGCGCGGACTCTGGGATGTGACGCGCGGGTCTGCGCAGTCGCGCGTCCACCGGCGCGTCGTCGAACAGCGCCGCGACCGCGCCACTCGCGGGATCGTACAGATGCCAGCGCGCGCCCTGCCGATGTCCGCCGCGCGCCTCGATCAGCCAACGCGCGGCGGGCCCGCGACCGATGCCGATGCGCAGGTCGAGCCGCGCGCCGTGCTTGTTTGCGAACAGCGCTTCCAGTCGGCGCAGATGACGCGTCGTGTCGGCATCCAGACCGTGATTCGTCGCGACCGTGCTGCGATGGCTCGCGATCAGCGGCTGGCGCGTGACCGGATCGAAGCGCAGATCGTCCAGATCGGCCTCGCCGCGCGGATCGACATGCACCACGCGCATGCGTCCGTCGGCCTCCAGCCGCATCAGCGCCAGGAGACCGGACGCATCCTCGACGTTGGCGCGCAGCCACAGGCCGCGGCCGTCGGGCGTGGTGGCCAGCGGCGAGCAGCGACGCGTGCCGCCACAGCGCACGACCTCGCGCATGCCCGCGTCGACACGGCGCACCGACAGCGCCAGACCCTCGACGCGCTGCACGTAGGCCAGTCGTCCCGTCGGATCGAGCGCATAACCGACGATGCGATGGGGATCGCGATGCAGCGGCGTGCGCCGGCCGCGCATGTCCACGCGCAGCAGCGACCATAGCGCCGGCGTGCCGTCGGCACGACGCGCCGCGATCTCCAGCACGACGATCGCGGCCGGCATGGTGTCGTCGACATCCATCAGTCGACGTTCGCTCGCGCCGCCGAGCGTCGTCAGCAGCCCCGATCCGGTCTGGCCCGCGGCCGCCAGCGCGAACACCTGCGACGACGCTTCCAGCAGCAGCCAGCGACCGTCGCGGGTCCAGTGCAGGCGTTCGGCCGGCGTGTGCGCGCTGAGCCGTCGCGCCGCGCCGTCCGCGGTCGGGCGCAGCCAGACTTCACGACGATTGCCGACCTCGCGCAGCCAGGCGACGTGGCGGCCGTCCGGCGAGAGCACGACATTGCTCACCGACGCGCGCTGCAGGAATGCGCCGCGCGGGATCGTCGGCGTCGACGCGCGCGCGCGTTCGGCGCGCAGCGCGGCCTGCAGCGCGATGTCGTCGGCCGCAGCGGGTGGCGACAGCCAGATCAGGGCCAGGGTCGCGGCCGCGACCATCCGCATCGCGAAGGACATCAGCATCTTGCGCATCGGAACGCTCCCGCGCACCGGCACCGGGCCGCTGCGCATTCGACAGGGGTCAGGCGGCTGCCGCCACCGGCGACGCACGACCCGCGTCGTGCGGCTGCAGCGCTGGCCGGTACAGCAGCCATAGCGCGATCAGCGCCGGCAGGCCGAACAGGACGCAGGCGCCGAGCCACGCGGCGCGCGCCGGCGCTGACAGCCGCAGCCCACGACTGCGCCAGACGCCGAGGCACAGCGCCAGCAGCGAGAGTGCGATCGCGACGATCCACATCGGACGCGGCACCGGCGCCGGGACATTGCGCTCCAGCGGCAGCGGCGGCGCCAGCGCGCGGATCGCGGCCGCGCACAGCGCATGCAGCGCGGGCGAGGTGATGAAACTGCGATAGCGATACGGCATCGGCAGATCGTAGGCGAGCGGGCGTCGGGCGATCGTTTCGATGCGGCCGTCGTCGCGCACCCGCAGCGTGCGCTGGTGCGGCGCGGCGCCGGACTCGTTGTGGGCATGCGCGGTGTATCCGAACACGATCAGATACCCGTCGACCAGCTCGATCATGTCCAGCGTGTACAGGTCGCGATAGTGGCCGGGCATCGGCACCCGCAGCCGTGGCGTCATCGTGCGCCGATGCTCCAGCGCCTCGCGGGCGTCGAAGAAATACAGCGCGCGATCGCTGATGACGCCCAGGCTCTCGCCCACCGGTCCGGCGCCGACGAAGACTTCGTCCTCCGGCAAGCGGATGCGCGGCAGCGCGCGTCCGGTCTCGCCGTCGTACTGCCAGGCGATGTTGCCGGTCAGCAGCAGCGCATCGCCCTCGACCATGCCCGGCAGGCTGCCGATCGGCAGCGCCGGCGCCGGGAACGGCGCATCGCCGTCGCCGGCCCCGAAGCGGCCGGCGCTGCGCCGGTCGCCCAGGCGGTAGCCATGAAAACGCATGTCGTCGTGACTGAACACCCAGCGCACACCGCGGGCGTCGTCGAATTCCATCGGCACCACATTCGCCAGTTCGTGGCGCTGCGGCAGACGCCGGAGCTGCGACGAAACTCCGGTCGGCTCCGACAGCGCGATCTGCTCGCGGAACAGCGCCGCCTCCGGATGCGCGCTGCCCTCCAGCGCCAGGCGCATGCGCGTGCGCGGCTCGGCCTTCTCGACTTCGTTGTGGCCGCCGCGCGGCGGGGCGAGAGTGTTGTTCGGATGCGACCCC
>JBIJBH010000069.1:0-11246 GCA_044345315.1 Lysobacteraceae bacterium | reverse complement strand
TCAACAGCAGCAGCAGAAACACGCCGACCTGCAGCGGCAGCGCGACCAGCACGGTGCCCGCGACCGAGCGCGGGGGCGCATCGAGATCGGGCTTGAACACCGCGAACACCATCGCTGCCAGCCACACCGCGATGGCCGCCTGCAGCGCCAGGGCGCCGAAGCCGCTGGCCTCGGACATCGGCAGCAACAGCAGGAAGATCAGGCCGGCAGCCGAATGACGACGATCCCCGAGCATGCCGTAGGCGCCGATCAGATAGCCGACGATCGCGATCTGCAGCCCCGCCGGCGGCAGCAGCCAATGGCGCAGGTCGACCACCCGCGCGGTCATCGTCTCCTGCCACAGCGCCGCCGCCAGCATCGGCAGCGCTACCGCCACCGCCAGCAGCGCCACGCCTGCCAGCAGCAGCGCGCCGGCGATCCGCCGCGGCGACAGCGGCCGATGCAGCAACTGCAGCCATGCGTTCGGCTTGCGGTAGGTGCCCATCTGGTACAGCCCGAGCAGGATCCCGATCAGCGCGTAGCCGGCGCCGAACGACCAGTGCACGCTCAGCGGCTGCTGCATCGGATCGACCATGCGCATCAGGAATCCCAGCACCGCAACATGCACCGCCGCCAGCAGCAGCGCCCAGTTGCGGAAGCGCGACCATTCGGCCTGGAACAGTTCGAACATGGCGCGTCTCCTTCAGGCCGCCGCGGCGGGCGCGATGTGGTTCTTGGCCAGGAAGGCGTTGACCGCGCGATCCAGACTCACCGGCATTGACCGCATCGAACGCGCACCCGCGCCGCGCAGGAACTCGGCGAAGTCCTCGTCCTGGTCAAACACCAGATAGTGATGGAGACCGTCGATCCGCTGGCGTTCGAGCAGACCGGGAATCGTCGCCGGCTCCGGGCCCTTGAACGGGATATCGGCCACCCAGTGACTGACCCGCGCGCAGAAATCCTCGGGCGCCGACATGTGCATCAGGCGGCCGCGTTCGAGGATGATCAGGTTGTCGGCGACGCGCTCGATCTCCTCCATCTGGTGCGAGCAGTAGATCGCGGTGCAGCGCTCGGCGGCGTTGCTGTACATCAGCGACTCCAGGAAGGCGCGCTTGGCGACCACGTCCAGGCCCAGCGTGGGTTCGTCGAGGATCAACAGCTCCGGCGATTGCGCCAGCGCCAGCGCGAGATTCAGCCCGGCGCGTTCGCCGCGCGAGAGCTGGGCGATCTTCTGTTCCGGCAGCACGTGGTAATGCCCGATCACCTCGTCGAAGGCGCGCTGGTCCCACTGCGGATACTGGCTGCGATGCATGCGCACCAGCGCGTCCACCCGCATCCAGCCGGGCAGGGTGTGCTCCTCGTTGACGAAACCGATGCGACCGCGATCCGCGGGGGTCAACGCCGCGCAGTCGCGGCCGAGGATGCGCGCCCGCCCCGCGCTCGGTGCGAGAAAGCCGAGCAGGATCCGGAACAGGGTCGATTTGCCTGCGCCATTCGCGCCGACGATGGCGTGGATGCGGCCGCGCGGGACGCGCAGGTCGAGTCGGTCGAGCGCCAGCTTGCGCCCGTAGCGCAGGCTCAGGCCTTCGGTGTCGATGATGGGATCCGATGCGGTCATGGCAAGGTCCTGGGCGATGGGTTCAGGCGATGGGTTCAGGCGATGCGCCGCGGCGCCAGCGCGCGGAATTCGGCGTCCATCCGCGCGTGCACCTCCTCGGCGGTGACGTCCAGCGGGATCACGTCGTGCATGAACCGCTGCACCGCGTCGTCGAAGCGTCGCTCGCGCTCGGCGTCGCTCAGCCGCTGCCGCGGCGGCGCCACGTACAGGCCCAGGCCCTGGCGCGCTTCCAGCCAGCCCTCGGTGGTCAGCTCGGCATAGGCCTTGGCCACGGTGTTGGGATTGATCCCGAGCTGCTGCGCCAGCCCGCGGACGCTGGGCAACTGGTCACCGGCGGCCAGCTCGCCGGTCGCGATCTTCATCCGCACCCCGTCGACGATCTGTCGGCCGATCGGACGGGGGTCGCCGGTGACGATCTGGAGCATCAGGGCGGTGGTGCGGGCCATGCGGACCTCTGTTCTGTCTGTACTAGTGTTGATAGTACAGCAGGCCGATGCAGCTGCGTCAAGCGGCTCCGGCCGCCGGCTGGCGAGGCCATCTCCGCCACCGGCGCGGCCGTCTCCGCGTCCGACCACCCGTCGCCGACCACATCGTCCGGCACATGCGGCCGGGCCATCAGCGGCCCATGCTGATCTCCATGCGGGACCGGCACCACCGGCCCGGCCGCAGGCGCCACCCGGACGGTGGCCGCCACGGGCCGCGATCAGCGTCTTTGATTCGGCACCATCACGGCACGAGCGCCGGATCGGATCGCTGATCGTCCCATGAACGGAACACTGGGGAACTTTTCCAGGGTTTAGCACTCCAAGGCCCCGACTGCTAACATCCATGACCATGAACCAGACCACTGCCCTGATCCCGAACAGCCTGCCGATCCCCAGCGCCCTCGGTTCGCTCGAGGCCTACATCGGCGCGGTCCACCAGATTCCGGTGCTGTCGGCCGAGGACGAGCAGGACCTCGCCCGCCGCTACCGCGACCAGGAAGATCTCGACGCCGCCCGCGAACTGGTGCTGTCGCACCTGCGCTTCGTGGTCCATGTCGCACGCGGCTACAACGGCTACGGCCTGCAGATGGCCGACCTGATCCAGGAAGGCAACATCGGCCTGATGAAGGCGGTGAAGCGCTTCGACCCCGAGATCGGCGTGCGCCTGGTCTCGTTCGCGGTGCACTGGATCCGCGCCGAGATGCACGAGTTCATCATCAAGAACTGGCGCATCGTGAAGGTCGCGACCACCAAGGCGCAGCGCAAGCTGTTCTTCAATCTGCGCCGCAGCAAGACCCGCCTGGGCTGGCTCAACGCCGATGAAGTGCGCGCAGTCGCGCAGGATCTGAACGTCTCCGAGCGCGAAGTGCTGGAGATGGAATCGCGCCTGTCGGGTCGCGACATCGGGTTCGACGCGCCGGACGACGCCGACGACGACCACGCGCCGCCGGCACCGGCGGCCTATCTGGTCGCCGAGGGCCTGGATCCGGCCGCGGCCTACGAAAGCGCCGACAGCGAGGCCGACCAGCTCGATCTGCTGCGCGCGGGCCTCGCCAGACTGGATGCGCGCTCGCGCGACATCATCAAGCGCCGCTGGCTGGACCCCGACAGCAAGATCACGCTGCAGGAACTGGCCGACGAATACGGCGTCTCCGCCGAACGCATCCGCCAGATCGAGGCCAACGCGCTGAAGAAGATGAAGGCGCTCTTCGCGGCTTGAGCCGCAAAGACGGGACATCAGGCGGTGCAGGCCGCAGACCACCGCAAGACGACGACGGCCCGGGAAACCGGGCCGTTCGCGTTGCCGCCGCTGGCGCACCGGTGCCCCCGGGGCTAGTCTGTCCGCATCTCTCCCGGAGGCGCCATGGACGAGCGGATGCGGATCGCGCTGCTGATCGATGCGGACAACGCCTCGACCTCCAGCCTGGAATACGTGCTCGACGAGATCGCCAATTTCGGCGTGGCCAACGTGCGCCGCGCCTACGGCGACTGGGGCAGTCCGCATCTGCGCGGCTGGCGCGAAGCGCTGCTGGCCAATGCGATCCAGCCGATGCAGCAGATCGCCTACACCAGCAAGGGCAACGCCTCGGACATGGCGATGGTGATCGATGCGATGGACCTACTGCACAGCGGCCGCTTCGATGCCTTCGCGCTGATGTCGAGCGATTCGGATTTCACGCCGCTGGCGATGCATCTGCGCGCGCGCGGCGCGCAGGTGTACGGCTTCGGGCGGGCGAAGACGCCGACCGCGTTCAAGTCCGCCTGCACCACGTTCTTCCATGTCGATGCGCCGGACGACGCCGCGGCCTCGCATCCCGCACCCGCCGCGGAATCGCCGCGGTCAGCCGCGGCCGAGCCGCCGCCGGCCGCGGTCCCCGCACCGACGCCCAGCGTGCCGGCGCAGCCGCCGAAGAAACGCACCGGCGCCGAACTGCGCGGCGACACCAGCCTGGTGAATCTGCTGCGCGGCGCGATCGAAGCCACCAAGGGCGACGACGGCTGGTCGAATCTGGGCGCGATCACCACGCACATCGCCAACCGCGGCTCGTTCACGCCGAAGAACTACGGTTACAAGACCCTGAAACCCCTGATCGTGGCGACGGAATTGTTCGAGATGCACCCGAAGGGCAATCACGTCCGTTCGCTGCCGTCGAAGAGCGCCAAGAAAAAGACCGCATAGCGGCGAGAGTCGTTTCCGGATATCGCGCCGCCGTGCGCCGCGCGATCCTGCGCGCTCCCGACCCCGGAGCGCCGCCATGTCCTTCCAGATCGCTTCCTTCCGCATCCATGCCCTGCCCGCCGAACCGTTCGCGCCGCTGTTCGCGCTGTCCGATGCCGAACTGCGGTCGCGCGGCATCCGCCGCGTCACCGCACAGGAATGTCCGGGATACCCCTGCCGGGTGAGCCTGCAGGATGCGGCCGCGGGCGAATCGCTGCTGCTGCTCCCGTACGCGCATCACGATGTCGACACGCCGTATCGCGCCTCCGGTCCCATCTACGTGCGCGAGATGGCGACACATGCGCAGCCGGCAGTCGACGAAGTCCCTGCATTGCTCCGCAGCCGGCTGATCTCGCTGCGCGGCTACGATGTGCGCGGGATGATGGTGGGAGCCGACGTGCGCCCGGGCACCGAACTGGAGGCCGGCATCGCCGAGCTGTTCGCGCTCGAACGCGTCGACTCTCTGCACCTGCACTACGCGAAACCGGGCTGCTACGCCTGCCGGGTCGCGCGGGCGTAAGCGTCAGCGCGGCCGGTCGCCGCCGAGGATGATCCGCGCGCTGCGCTGATAGCTCCAGTAGGCCTGGGCCCAGTCGATCAGCACGACCAAGCGATTGCGGAAGCCGATCAGGAAGAACACGTGCGCGGCGAGCCAGAACCACCAGGCGAGCAGGCCGGAGAATTTCATGCCGTGCAGATCGACCACCGCGGCCATGCGGCCGATGGTGGCGAGATTGCCGTAGTCGCGATAGCGGAACGACGGCGGTTCGATCCCGCGCAGACGGGCGCGGATCGCGCGGCCGATGTAGCGGCCCATCTGCTTCGCCGCCGGGGCCACGCCCGGCACCGGTCTCCCGTCGCACTGCAGCGCGGCGAGATCGCCGGCGATGTAGATCTCCGGATGTCCGGGCACGCGCAGGTCGGGCTGCACGATCACCCGACCGGCGCGATCCAGCGGCACGCCGAGATCGCGCGCGAGCGGCGACGCGGCCACGCCGGCCGCCCAGAGCACGGTGCGCGCGGCGATCCGTTCTTCGCCGAGCTGCACGCCCTGATCGTCGATCGCTTTCACCGGCACGCCGGTGCGCACTTCGACGCCGAGCGATTCCAGTTGCCGTCGCGCCTTGTCCGACAGCGATTCGGGGAAACTCGACAACACACGCGGCCCGGCTTCGAGCAGCAGCACACGCGCCCTGCGCGGGTCGGCGCGGCGGAATTCGCCGCGCAGCGTATGCCGCGCGATCTCGGCGAGCGTGCCGGCGAGCTCGACTCCGGTCGGGCCGGCGCCGACGATCGCGAAGGTCAGCCAGGCCGCGCGCGCGTCGGGGTCGTCCTCGGCCTCGGCGCGTTCGAACGCGGTGAGGATGCGGCGGCGGATCTCCAGCGCGTCGTCCAGCGTTTTCAGCCCGGGCGCATGCGCCGCCCAGTCGTCGCGGCCGAAATACGCATGGGTGGCGCCGCTTGCGAGGAGAAGTCGGTCGTAGTCGAGCGTGCGCCCGTCGCCCAGATGCAGGCGTTTCGCATCGGGTTCGAGCCGCGCGACCTCGCCCAGCAGCACGGTCACGTTGCGCTGCCGGCGCAGGATGTGGCGCAGCGGCGCGGCGATGTTCGGCGCCGACAGCCCGGCGGTGGCGACCTGATAAAGCAGCGGTTGGAACAGATGATGATTGCCGCGATCGATCAGGGTGATCCGTACCGGCGCGTCGCGCAGCGCGCGCGCTGCCCACAATCCACCGAAACCGCCGCCGACGATCACCACATGGGGCACCGCGCGCATCGTCTCCACCGTCCGCCACCTCCGCCGCGGCGCCGTCGCCGCGGGCGTATTGTCGCATGCGAGTCGTGCGGGTCGGCAGCGTGTCGAAAAACGCGCTCGGTGCGCGTTTTTTTACAGCCTGTCAGTACAGATCCATCGGATCCACGTCCAGCGACCAGCGCACCTTGCGCGCGTCGGGCAGAGCGTGGATCGCGGGGAGTGCGGCGTCGAGCGCGGCGTGCAGGTCGCGGCGGGCGTCGGCGGTGAGCAACAGTTGCGCGCGATGCTGGCCGGCGCGGCGCGGCATCGGCGCGGGCACCGGGCCGTGCAGGAGGAGTCCGGCGTCCTGCGCACGCGCGCCGGCATGCATCTGCAGCTGCGCTTTCGCCGCGTGCAGGAACTGCATCGGCAGGTCGGTCTGCGGCGCTTCGGCGCGGAGCAGGGCCAGATGCGCGAACGGCGGGAAACCCGCGGCTTCGCGCTGCGCCAGTTCGGTCTCGGCGAAGGCGCGATAGCCGCCGTGGATCAGGGTCTGCAGCAGCGGGTGTTCGGGATGATGGGTCTGCAGCAGCACCTCGCCGGCGCGTTCGGCGCGGCCGGCGCGGCCGGACACCTGGATCAGCAGTTGCGCGAGTTTTTCGCCGGCACGGAAGTCGGCGGAGAACAGGCCCTCGTCGATCCCGACCACGGCGACGAGGGTGAGATTGGGCAGATCGTGGCCCTTGGCCAGCATCTGCGTCCCGACCAGGATGCCGGGCCGGTCGCCGAGTTCGGCGAAGTGTTTCTGCAGCGCGTCCTTGCGTCGGGTGCTGGCGCTGTCCACGCGCAGCACGGGCACGTCGCCGAAACGCTCGCCGAGCAGTTCCTCCAGGCGTTCGGTGCCCACGCCCTGCGGCTGCAGGGCGAGGCTGGCGCAATCCGGACAGGCCGGCGGCGGCGTCTGCCGCGCGCCGCAGTGGTGGCACTGCAGGCGCCGGCCGCCGCCGTGCACGGCCATCGGCGAGGGCCGCAGCGGCGTGCTGCAGCGCCGGCACTGCGCGCTCCAGCCGCAGTCGTGGCAGAGCAGCACCGGCGCGTAGCCGCGGCGGTTGCGGAACACCAGTACCTGGCCGCCGCGATCGAGCGCCTCGCGGATGCCGGTCAGCAGCTCCGGCGACAGCCCGGCCTCGAGCGGGCGCTTGCGCACATCGAGCACGCGCACCTTCGGCGGCTGCGCGGCCCCGGCGCGTCGACGCAGGCGCAGATGCGCGTAGCGCCCGGCCTCGGCGTTGTGCAGGCTTTCCAGCGCCGGCGTCGCGCTGCCCAGCAGCACCGGCACCTGCAGCGCCTTGCCGCGGACCAGGGCGAAATCTCGGGCGTGGTAGCGGATGCCGTCCTGCTGCTTGTAGCTGCCGTCGTGTTCCTCGTCGATCACGATCAGCCCGGCCTCGGGCAGCGGCACGAACACCGCCGAGCGGGTGCCGACGATCACCCGCGCCTCGCCGCGCCAGGCGGCGGCCCAGACCCGGGCGCGCTCGCCGTCCGCCAGGCCCGAATGCAGCGCGTGCACCGGCACCCCGAGCCGGCGCCGGAAGCGCGCCAGCGCCTGCGGCGTCAGCCCGATCTCCGGCACCAGCACCAGCGCCTGACGGCCACGGGCGAGGCAGTCGGCGATCGCATGCAGATAGACCTCGGTCTTGCCGCTGCCGGTGACCCCGTCCAGCAGCCAGGGCTGGAAACCGGGACGCGCGCGCAGCGCCTCCAGCGCGGCGTCCTGCTCCTCGTTGAGCGTGGGCCCCGGCTGGGCCTGCGGCGCGGCCGACGCGGCCGGCACCGCGCGGCGTTCGACCAGACCGCGGGCACTCAGGGCCCGCGCGGCGGGGCGCCAGTCTTCGAGCAGCGCGTCGAGCACGGTTTCGTCTACTGCCCCGCCCTGCAGGCGCTCGGCGAGCGCCCGCGGCCGTCCGCGCAGGCGGCCGAGCGCGGTCGCCCCGGCCTCGGTCAGCGACCAGGCCCAGGCATGGGTGTCCGGCAGCGGCTCGCCGTGGCGCAGCGGCCCGGGCAGGGCGGTGGCCAGCACTTCGCCCAGCGGGGCGTGGGTGTAGCGCGCCAGCCAGCGCAGCGACTCCAGCAGTTCGCCGGCGAACAGCGGCTGCGGATCGAGCACCGCCTCGGCGCTGCGAAGCTCGGCGGCGAAGGCCGGATCGGGCGGACCGATCCCGGCGACCACTCCGACGATGCTGCGATGGCCGAACGGAACCCGCACCCGGCAGCCGACTTCGGCTGCGACCGCGGGCGGCGGCCGGTAGTCGAACAGCCGCGGCAGCGGCACCGGCAGGGCGACCTGCAGCACCGTGTCCGGAGGTGGGTCGTCGGGGGTGGGCATGCCGCGAGTCTAGCCTTTCGGATCGCAGCGACCGAGACCCGCACTTGCGTCGCATTGCTGTCCGCAAAGGCACGAATGCCGCGCAAGTCGCGGATCGGAAAAGGAATTCGGCATTATCCACACAAACTGTGGATAAGTTTGTGCATGAATGCGTCCGCGCCCGGTTTTGCACGGGAAATGCAGGGGTTCCGCGGAATCTGGCGAAAAAAGCGCCACCCCGGCAATTCTCAATTGAATCAATATCTTGCGCGTGAAACATCACTGACACACGGTCAATCGCGGTCGGCTGTGGCGCACTGTTGCGTTTTCATGACCGCTGTGCACAACCGGCGGCGCGGCCGATCCGCGGAAAACCCTTGCGGCGCAATGGAGAGCCGGTTTCGTGATGGTTGTCAAGTCGGGGCAGGAGGGGGCGGGGCATCATGCGCCCCTGCCGCAGTGCCCAGCGATCCACCCTCATGTCGTCCCCGCATACCCTCGACACCGCTGTCGCCGCCACCTCGGCCATCGCCACTTTCCTGCGCGGGGTCGAGCGCCGCGCGGCGGTGCTGACCGAGCTGCAGTGCGGCGATGTCGAGCACGCCGACCGCGCCCTGGCCTCGGCCTTCGAGACCTTCCTGGACACAGCCCGCGAGGCCCCCCAGGCCCAGTGGCCGCTGATCTTCTGGTCGTCGCTGCTGCAGAACCCGACCCTCAACACCGAGCCGCTGGCGCCGTTCTGGAACGGCGATTTCGCGCCGCTGGCGCGGCTGGATTTCGGCACCCGCGCGGTGCTGCTGCTGCGGGTGGTGGCCGGACTGGACGATGCGCTGGCGGCCTCGGTGTTCGGCGTGGACCCGGCCGAGTTCAAGCAGGCGCTGCAGCGCGGCCTGCCGCAGCGCGCCGACGGCAGCCTCGACGGCGAGGCCTGGCTGGCGATGAACGACGAGGCCCGCTACGTGCTCAAGCAGATGCCGGCCGAACGGGTCGCCGCGATCGCCCGCCTGCGCGATGCCGCGATCGCCGCCAAGGCCACCGAGACGACGGCACGGCCGGCAGCGCGCTCGCCGCTGCCGGTGCCGAAGGGCGGCTGGCTGGGCAAGCTGCTGGGCAGCGTCAGCCTGCGCTGACGCGGCTGCGGCACCGTTTCAGCGCGTGCCGCGCAGCACCCGCCGGGTGGCCTGGAAGCGATCGCCGAAACGCGCGAGGCCGTCGGCGCGCAGCCGCGGCGCGTGATCGCGCAGATAATCGTCGAGCGCGGCCTGATCGCGCAGCGCGTACTGCACGCACAGCCCCACGCGCCCGGCGCTGGGCGGCGGCTCCAGCACCTCGAATACCTTGGCGCCGGTGAAGCCCGGCAGGGCCAGGATCTCGGCGACGTGGTCGCGCAGCCAGACCCGATACTCCTCCTGCGCGGAAGCGTCGACTTCGATGTTGACCTCGTAGAGCACCCGGCCGACGCGACGGCGGGTGGCGGACGCGGGCGTTGCGGGAGTCGCGGAATCCGGCTTGTTCATGCGCACCTCGGGTACCGATTCGGGGATCAACTGCTCAGGCCGGCCACGAGGGCATAAAGAATGCCCAGTACCAGCAGCAGGCTGTAGGACAGGCCGAGCACGATGTACTTGAGCAGGGTCTTGAACCAGCCCTGGCCATAGGCGCGCTTCTGCATCAGCAGGAGGTAGAGCGGGATCAGCACCGACATGACGAGACTTGCGGACACCGACGCCAGGCTCGCGCCCACCCCGCCCAGCCACGACTGCAGGCCGACCAGCAGGAATACCGTCAGCAGCGCCACGAGCATGAACGCGTGGCTGTAGAGCGCGACTACCAGATGTTCGAGGTAGCCGCGTCCCGAGCGGATGTACGCCAGCTTGAGCAGCAGCGCGAACACCGGCAGGAGCAGGAACAGGGCCCCGGGCAGGGCGCTCAGGAACAGGCGCACGAACTCGTCGGGATCTTCCCGGATACGCAGCATGTTGTCCCGCATGCGCTCGCCGCGCCGCGACACCCAGCGCTCGATGACGCCCTGCTCGGCCGCGGCACCGGCGGCGGCCGCTTGGCGCCCCAGCGCAGCGTCCTGCTGCGCGAGGGCGGCGTCCGCGCGCTCGGCGGCCATGCCCAGCGCGATCATCCGGCGGCGGGCGCCTGTGTCGATCTGCTCGACGGCCAAATCCTCGACCAGCGGGAGAGTCAGGCGGACGATCGGATTGCGCGCCGCTTCCTGCAGCTCCCCGATCTCGCGTTCGCGGATCGCCAGCACCGCTGCGACATCGGCGGCCTGTCGGTAGAGGGTGTCGGCCTGCTCCCCGGTTCCGGTCTCGATGCGCAGGCCGGACGTGGTGCCGGTCGGCGGGTCGACCGAGTCGGGCGGAATATGCAGGGTCAGCTTGCCGACGAAGAAGGTGATCAGGCTCAGGATCACGAACAGCCGCAGCGGCGCGATGTAGCGCACGCGATGTCCGGCGAGGTAGTTCGCCGCCACCCGCCCGGGAATGAACAGCTCGCGGGTGGTGCGGAAGATGCGGCCGTCCAGATGCCACAGCGACTCGAACACCTCTTCGACCGCATGTGCGAAGCTGCGCAGCGGATTGTGCGCACGCTGGCCGCAGACATGGCAGTAATGCCCCTGCAGCACGCTGCCGCAGTTCTCGCAGGCGGCGGGCGGCGCATGGGGGACGGCATCGGTGGCAGGTTCGGTCATGCCCTTCCCCGGGGCGCGGACGTCCGGGGGCTAAGATAGCAGCCCGAGCGCGACCGACCGCGCAGGCCCACCGCCGGCGCGCATGCAGTACGAGCCACAGCCTCCACCCATCGCCGAACAGCGCCCCCGCTTCCGCGACGAA
>JBIJBH010000333.1:0-4624 GCA_044345315.1 Lysobacteraceae bacterium | reverse complement strand
CCTCGACGATCACTGCCGTTGAATCATCAACAGCAGATCCCTCGCCGATGGCTCGGGATGACAAAGTATTTTTGAATCGGATTAAGTCATTGAACCATTGAAGGAAAACGTGGGAGAGGTCAAGCCTCGGCGCATCGCGGAACGGATCGTCCGCCTTGCATCGGACTCAACCGGCAGCGGAAAGGGTGTCGCGCGCCGCCTCGTCAAACTGCGCCAAAGCCGCAGATGACATCGGTGTTTCGCTCAGGGCCTCCACCGCGCCGGCGAGCCGGGCCGCGCCGACGAAACCGCAGGCGGCGCGGAGGCGGTGCAGGTCTTCGCCGAGCGCCGCGATATCGCCTGCCGCGGCCGCGCTGGTCATGCGAGTCGCGGTGGCGTCGAGTTCCTGCAGGAACAACCCCCGCATCGCGGTCACGTGCCCGGCGTTGCCGTTGAGCGCGCGCAGCGCGAGGGCGTCGTCCCAGATCGGCAGAACGTCTGCCGTCTCCATCGCCGGCGCCCCGGCCGCATGCGCGGACGCCGTCGCATCACCCAGCGCGCGACGCACCGCCGCCTGCAGCGCGTCCACGCCCAGCGGCTTGATCAGCACGTCGACGAAGCCCGCCGCGAGCAGCGCCGCGCGTTCCTCCGGGCGCGGCTCTGCGGTGTGCGCGAGCGCCGGCGTCGTAAGGCATTGCGCACGCAGTTCGACGAGCAGGTCGGCGCCCGCACCGTCGGGCAGGCGCGCGTCGAACAGCCACAGGTCGTGGCGATCGCCATCATCCGCTGCGGCCGCGTCCGCGAGCCGCGCCTCGGCGAGACTCGCCGCGCGCTCCACCCGCGCCGGCAGGACCGCGAGTGCGACGCTCATGAATTCGGCGCTGACCGGGTCGTCCTCCAGCAGCAGGATCCGGGGATGCGGCCGGGGCGTCGAGGAGGGCGGGGCATCGGATGCGTTCATCGCGTCTGGGGTAGGCTGACGACCATGTCGTCGCCAATCTTACGAATTCTTCCGCTGCTGGCACTCGCGCTCGCGCTGTGGGCGCAGGGTGCGCAGGCGCGCAGCGCGGAGGTGCGCATCGCCCGCGTCGCGACCGGCGTGGCGACGCTGGAGCGGGTCGCGGTGCGGCTCGACTGGCCGGCGCAGGCCGAACGCGGCACCCTGCGGCTGCGCGCGGGACGGGTGCAGGCGCCGGACCTCGGCTACGACATCCGCGATCTGGTCTGGGATTGCCCGCTGCAGCGCGACGGCGCCGGCGGCTGGCGCTGCGATGGCACGCTCCACAAGGGCACGATCAGGAGTGGGCGCGACGCCCCGATGCGGCTGTCGCTGGATCTCGGTCCTGCCTTCACCGAAGCCACCCTGCGCCGCGGCGACAGCCGCATCCGCCTGCAGCGACAGGCGGCCACCCCCGACGACACCCGGATCGATCTGGTGCAGGTGCCGATGCTGTGGACCCAGGCGCTGCTCGGACAGGCATGGCGCGACGCGCGGCTGAAATCCGGCACGCTCGACGGCAGTCTGCGCATCCAGGCGCCGGCGCGCGGGCCGCTGCGGATCAGCGGCCCGCTGCGCTTCGCGGGGCTCGGTCTGGAGACGCCCGACGCCACGGTCGCCGCGGAGAACATCGCCGGCGGCTTCGAACTCGACGCGCGTTTCGATGCCGGAACACAGCGGATCGCGCTCGACGGTGCGCTGCGCGGCGGCGAATTCCTCTACGGCAGCGCCTACGTCGCGCTGCCGCCGACCCCGGTGACCGTGCGTCTCGATGCCGCGGGCGACGCCGCCGGCTGGCGCCTGCCGCGGATCGCGTGGGAAGACGGCAGCGCGCTCGCTGCGCACGGCGAAGCCGCGTTCGCGCCCGACGGCGCGCTGCGCGCACTCGATCTGCAGCTGGACAGCCGCGACCTCGCGCCGGTGACCGCCCGTTATCTCTCCGGCTGGCTCGGCGCTTTCGGCCTGGGCGATCTCGCGCTCGAAGGCGGGCTGCAGGCGCGCTTGCGGCTGGACGACGCGGGACTGCGCGGCGTCGATGCGCGCTTCGCGCAGGTCGCGGTGCGCGATGCGCGCGGCAAGTTCCGTTTTGACGGTCTCGATGGCGATCTGCGGTTTTCGGCCGATGCCGAGGTCGACAGCGCGTTCGCGTGGCGGGGCGGCGAACTGTACGGCCTCGGCTTCGACGCGGCCACGCTGCCGCTGCGCAGCGGCAGCGGCGCGATCGAATTGCGCGCGCCGGTCGCGGTGCCGGCGGTCGGCGGGACTTTGCGCTTCGATCGTTTCCGATTGCGTCCGCCCGGCGAAGCGCGCGGCATGGAGGCGGCGTTCGCGCTCGCGCTGCAGGACATCGACGTGCCGACGCTCGCGCAGCGTCTGGGCTGGCCGGCGTTCCGCGGCACGCTGAGCGGGACCATTCCCGACGCGCGCTACGCCGCCGATCGTCTGGTGTTCGAGGGCGGGTTGGAGATGCGCGTGTTCGACGGCGCGGTGCGGGTCTCGTCGCTGGCGATGGAGCGCCCGTTCGGCGTCGCACCGACGCTCTCGGCCGATGTCGCGCTGGACGATCTCGACCTGCTCGCGGTGACCGAAGTCTTCGATTTCGGCAGCATCAGCGGGCGTCTCAACGGCCGCATCGGCGGCCTGCGTCTGGTCGACTGGACCGCGACCGCGTTCGACGCCGAATTCCACACCGAGCCGCGGCGCGGCGTGCGTCAGCGGATCAGCCAGCGCGCGGTGCAGAACATCTCCAGCGTCGGCGACGCCTCGTTCGTCACCAGCCTGCAGGGCCGACTGATCGCGCTGTTCGACGACTTCGGTTATCGCCGGATCGGCATTTCCTGCAGTCTGCGCAACGAAGTCTGCACGATGGGCGGGCTCGGAGACCCGGGTCCGGACGCAGCGGGGTCCGGTTCAGACAGCCGCGCCTTTACTATCGTCGACGGTGCCGGCGTGCCGCGCCTGCAGGTCGTGGGGTACAACCGTCGGGTGGACTGGGCGACCCTGGTCGAGCGCCTGCAGGCGATCGGCAGCGGCGAACTCAGTCCCGTCGTCGAGTAAGCTGTCATCGGTCCTTATCGGGAGAGTGGAACATGCTGCGTCTGTTGGGTATCCCCGTGGTCGGCGCGCTGCTGCTGAGCGCCTGCGTCACCATCAACGTGTATTTCCCCGCGGCCGAAGCCCGCGAAGCGGCCAAGGTCTTCGTCGAGAAGGTGCTCGACGAGGCCGCCGAGGCGCCGAAGAACGACAGCGGCGGCGGTGGCGGCGGGATGTCCTTCATCGCACCGCCCTCGAACCGCCCGGTGCTCGAATTGCCGGCCTTCGACCCGCTGATGCTGCTGGGCATCGGCCAGGCCCACGCCCAGGCGCAGCCGGATTTCAACATCCAGACCCCGGCGATCCGCGCGATCCAGGCGCGCATGGAGCAGCGTTTCGACAGTGTGCTGCGCCCGCATTTCGATTCCGGCGCGCTGGGCTTCACCCAGGACGGTCTGGTCGTGGTCCGCGACGCCGCCGCGATTCCGCTGAAGGATCGCGTGCCGGTCAACACCGCAGTCGCCGACGAGAACCGCGACCGCAAGGCGGTGTATCGCGAAATCGCGGTCGCCAACGGTCATCCGGAGTGGGAAGACCAGATCCGCAGCGTGTTCGCGAAGCAGTGGGTGAACAGCGCGCGCGGCGGCTGGTGGTACCAGCAGGCCGGGGCGTGGAAGCAGAAATGAGTTCGGACTGAGCGGCCTGGCCGCTCGCCGCGATTCCGTCGACGCCCGCCCCGTGCGGGCGTCGGCCTTTCCGACCGGTCATTCCGGGCATGCGACAATCTGCGGCCGTTTTCCGGATGCCGGACCGCCCGTGGCACGCAATCGCATCGATCAGACCCCGTTCGCCCTCGATATTCTCGATCTGAGCCACGACGGCCGCGGCGTCGCCCGCCGGCCCGAAGGCGATGCGCATGCGGGCAAGACCGTATTCGTCGCCGGCGCCCTGCCGGGCGAGCGGGTGATGGCGAAGCAGACCGCGAAATCGCGGCATTTCGACGAGGCCGCCACCGTGGAGGTGCTGAGCGCTTCGCCGGACCGGGTCGCGCCGCGCTGCCCGCATTTCGGTACCTGCGGCGGCTGCGTGCTGCAGCATCTGGCCGAGGATCGCCAGATCCTCTACAAGCAGCAGGTGCTGCTCGACAACCTGCAGCGGATCGGCCATGTGCAGCCGGGCGCTGTGCTGCCGCCGCTGACCGACGCCGCCTGGGGCTATCGCCGCAAGGGCCGGCTGTCGGTGCGGCGGGTGGAGAAGAAGGACAAGACCCTGGTCGGCTTCCGCGAGGCCGATCCGCGTTTCGTCGCCGATCTGTCCGAATGCCATACCGTGATTCCCGAGATCGGCATGAAGCTGGACGCGATCGCGGCCCTGGTCGACGGCATGGACGCGCGTCGCGACATTCCGCAGATCGAATTCATCGCCGGCGATGCGACCGTCGCCCTGATCTTCCGTCATCTGCAGCCGCTGGGCGAGCGCGACCGCGCCGCGCTGGTCGCGTTCGCGCAGGCGCACGGGTTCGCGATCTTCCTGCAGCCCGGCGGCATCGATTCGGTGCACGCGCTGTGGCCCGAGCACGCGCCGCTGACCTTCGCGCTGCCGGAGTGGAACGTC
>JBIJBH010000028.1:0-15973 GCA_044345315.1 Lysobacteraceae bacterium | reverse complement strand
CGTTCTTCAGCTTGTTCGACTCTTCCTCGAAGATCGCGACGAACAGGTTGCCGATGATCTTGCGCTTGGCTTCGGGATCGGACACCCCGGCCAGCGCTTCGAAATAGCGATCGGCGGCGTTCACGCGGATCACCTTCACGCCCATGTGCTCGGCGAACATCGCCATCACCTGGTCGCCTTCCTTCCAGCGCAGCAGGCCGGTGTCGACGAACACGCAGGTCAGCTGCTCGCCGATCGCGCGGTGGAGCAGCGCGGCGACCACCGAGGAATCGACGCCGCCGGACAGGCCGAGGATCACCTCGTCCGCACCGACCTGCGCGCGCACGCGCGCGATCTGGTCGTCGATGATGTTCGCCGCGGTCCACAGCGCGCGACAGCCGCAGATGTCGAGCACGAAGCGACGCAGCATGGTCTCGCCCTGCTTCGTGTGCGTGACTTCCGGATGGAACTGCACGCCGTACCAGCGGCGAGTCTCGTCGGCCATCGCGATGATCGGCACGCTGTCGGTGCGGCCGGTGACGGTGAAGCCTTCGGGAATGCGGGTCACGCGATCGCCGTGGCTCATCCATACGTCCAGGCCCTGACGGCCCGGATGATCGGTCAACGCGCCGAGCAGCTTGTCGTCGCCGAGGATTTCGACCTCGGCGTAACCGAATTCGCGATGATGGCCACCCTCGACCATGCCGCCGAGCTGCATCGCCATGGTCTGCATGCCGTAGCAGATGCCGAGGATCGGCAGCCCGCTGTCGAACACCTGCTGCGGCGCGCGCGGCGAACCGTCTTCGGTGGTCGATTCGGGACCGCCCGACAGGATGATGCCCTTCGGCGCGAACCTGGCGATATCGGCCGGATCGTGATCCCAGGCCCAGATTTCGCAGTACACCCCGATCTCGCGGATGCGCCGCGCGATCAACTGCGTGTACTGCGCGCCGAAGTCGAGGATGAGAATCTTGTCGCTGTGGATATCGGTCATGTTTTCCACTTTTCAGTGCACGTCCTTATTTAGGGCTTGCATGAGACTTACCAAGTCTTCACTCACCCAAGAGGACCTTGACTTAAGTTCTTCGAGAAGATCTGTTTCAGCGCGCTCACCGACCGCATCCGCCAGCAGGGCAACGCAACGCTGCGCCAAAACCACTACAGATCTCAATTGATTAGGCGTAACACCCACTTGCCTAAATACATCCTCCGGAATGGAAGCATTAGTGCGATGGGCGTACACCTTATTTCGCAGAGCAAATACCTTCGTGATAGCTGGCATTTGCTGGTCAATTTCAGACCTTATCTGAGCCGCAAGCCCAGCATGATTTGTCTTTAAAGATCCCAAGAGCGAATTAATTGAAACAGTATCCCGTCGCGTTTCAAATAACTGATAGGTGATTACCGTAATACTGACGAGCAATGAGTGAATCGTTGTTGAGAAAAAATGATCGTATTGCTCACAAACAGACGAGAATTCCTCTCTGTTATCTCGATCAACGAGCGCCCACCAAAGTTCATAGCAGTAGGTAAGCTCAATAACTCTCTCGATGACTTGAGCTGCCGGATTGATCTTCTGTACTTGCATAGCGTTAGAGACTTGTCGCCTCAGCTCATCCGGTAATTCGGCGGCTCTTTCGTGATCTGCACATCGTGCACGTGGCTCTCGCGCTGCCCCCCGCCGGCGAGCTGATGGACCACATTGCCGAGCGGGCCGCGATACGGCACGCGGCCTTCGATGCCTTCGGGCACGAGCTTGTCGGCGTCGCTGGCGTCCTGAAAATAGCGGTCCTTCGAGCCTTTCTCCATCGCGCCCAGCGAGCCCATGCCGCGATAGCTCTTGTAGCTGCGGCCCTGGAACAGTTCGGTTTCGCCCGGGGCTTCCTCGGTGCCTGCGAACAGGCCGCCGATCATCACCGTGGACGCGCCGGCGACGATCGCCTTGCCGATATCGCCGGAATAGCGGATGCCGCCGTCGGCGATCAGCGGAATGCGGTCCTGCAGCGCCTCGGCGACCATCGACACCGCGGTGACCTGCGGCACGCCGACGCCGGCGACGATGCGCGTGGTGCAGATCGAACCGGGGCCGACGCCGACCTTGACCGCGTCCGCGCCGGCCTGCTCCAGCGCCAGCGCGGCGTCGCCGGTGACGATGTTGCCGCCGACCACCTGCAGGTTCGGGAAATGTTTCTTCGCCCAGGCGACGCGATCGAGCACGCCCTGCGCATGACCGTGCGCGGTGTCGACGATGATCACGTCCACGCCGGCTTCGACCAGCGCCTCGATCCGCGCTTCGGTATCGCCGCCGACGCCGACCGCAGCGCCGACCAGCAGGCGTTCGCTGGCGTCGTAGGCGGCGTTGGGATTGTCGCGCTTCTTCTGGATGTCCTTGACCGTGATCAGGCCGCGCAGTTCGAAGCCGTCGTTGACCACCAGCACCTTCTCGATGCGGTGGCGATGCAGCAGATCCAGCACTTCGTCGTCGGTGGCGCCCTCGCGCACCGTGACCAGCTTGTCCTTCTTGGTCATGATGTGGCGAACCGGATCGTCGAGCTTCTTCTCGAAGCGCATGTCGCGACCGGTGACGATGCCCACCAGTCGACCGCCATCGACCACCGGCACACCGGAGATGTTGCGTGCGCGGGTGAGGCGCAGCACTTCGCCGATGGTGGTTTCCGGGCCGACGGTGAAGGGTTCCTTGATGACGCCGGCTTCGAAGGTCTTGACCTTCGCCACTTCGGCCGCCTGCTGCTGCAGGGTCAGATTCTTGTGGACGATGCCGATGCCGCCGAGCTGGGCCATCGCGATGGCCAGACGCGCCTCGGTGACGGTGTCCATCGCCGCCGAGACGATCGGCAGATTCAGGTGCAGGTTGCGGGTGAGGCGGGTCGCGAGGGAAACGTCCTTGGGCAGGACGGTGGAGTGCGCCGGGACGAGCGAGACGTCGTCGTAGGTGAGCGCTTCTGCCTGGATGCGGAGCATGGCCGGTCCGGAGGGTAAGAAGCGCGACATTGTAACCCGATCGGGGCGCGCCTCGGCGCACCCTATGGGGTTTCGGCGGCCTCCGCGGCCTCCAGCGTGTTCTGCATCAGGGTCGCGACGGTCATCGGCCCCACTCCGCCCGGGACCGGGGTGATCCAGCTCGCGCGGGCGGCGGCGGCGGCGAACTGCACGTCGCCAACCAGCCGGCCGTCGTCCAGACGATTGATGCCCACATCGATCACCACCGCCCCCGGCTTCACCCACTCGCCCGGGATCAGGCCGGGCCGGCCGACCGCCACCACCAGAATGTCGGCCTCACCGACGTGCCGGCGCAGGACTTCGGGCGGGGTGAACTTGTGGCAACTGGTGACCGTGCAGCCGGCGATCAGCAGCTCCAGCGCCATCGGCCGGCCGACGTGGTTGCTGACGCCGACGATGGTCGCGCTCTGGCCGCGCACCGGGCGGTCGGTCCAGGCCAGCAGGGTGGTGATGCCGCGCGGGGTGCAGGGGCGCAGGCCGAACTGGCGCAGGGCCAGATGGCCGACGTTCTCGGGATGGAAACCGTCCACGTCCTTGCGCGGATCGATCCGGTGGATCAGCCGGGTCGCATCGGGAATCCCCGGCAGCGGCAGCTGGACCAGGATGCCGTGTACCGCCGGATCCGCATTCAGGCGGTCGATCAGGTCCAGCAGCTCGGCCTCGGAGGTGCCCGCCGGCAGGTCGAAGTCGAAGGCGTGGATGCCGACCTTCTCCGCCGCGCGGCGCTTGTTGCGCACATAGGACTGCGAAGCGGGGTCGCTGCCGACCAGCACCACCGCCAGCCCGGGCCGGGAGCCGCCGGCGGCGACCCGCGCATCGACCCGCGCCTTGAGATCGTCCAGCAGCAGGTCGGCGATGCGTTTTCCGTCGAGAATGCGGGCGGTCATGCGGAAGTCGGGCTGCACAGGGGCGGGTATTATCCCCGATGTCTCCCCTCCCCGCCCCGCCATGGACCCGCAGACCGTCACCGAACTCGAAGCCGCCGCCTTCCGCCGCCTGCGCGACCACCTGCTGCGCGAACGCCCCGACGTGCAGAACATCGACCTGATGATCCTCGCCGGCTTCTGCCGCAACTGCCTCGCCGACTGGTACCGCGAAGCCGCCGAGGCCCGCGGCATCGCGATGGACAAGGACCAGGCCCGCGAAGCGATCTACGGCATGCCCTTCGCCGAATGGAAGGCGAAGCACCAGCAAGACGCCACGCCGGAGCAATTGGCGGCTTTCGAGGCGGCGCAGAAGGCGCACGGTTGAGGCGCGCATGCGCGGCTTGCTGATCGCCATCGCCACCATCGCGGCGCTGGTCTACGCAGGGCTCTGCGCGTTCCTGTACATGCAGCAGCGCGAGCTGATCTATTACGGCTGGACCACCACCACCGATGCGGTCGACACCGATTTCGCGCTGCGTCGTCCGGATGCGACGCTGCGCGGCTGGGTGGTGAATCCGGGCAAGCCCGATCCGATCCTGTACTTCGGCGGCAACGCCGAGCGGGTCGAGGCCAATCGCGAGAAATTCGCGCGACTGTTTCCCGAACGCAGCGTGTATCTGCTGGCGTACCGCGGTTACGGCGCCAGCGACGGCGAACCCAGCGAAGCCGCGCTGGTCGCCGATGCCGCGGCGCTGTATGACCACGTGCGGGCGCGGCATCCGCAGCAGCGCATCGCCGCGATCGGGCGCAGTCTCGGCAGCGGCGTCGCCGCGCAGCTCGCCGCGCGCAGGCCGCTGGAGCGGCTGGCGCTGATCACGCCGTTCGACAGCCTGACCGCGACCGCGCAGGGACACTATCCGCTGTTTCCGGTCGACTGGCTGCTGCGCGAGCGTTACGAATCGGTGCAGGCGCTGCGCGGATTCGCGCGGCCGCTGCTGATCCTGCACGGCGGCCGCGACGATGTCGTGCCGGAAGCGCGCACGCGGGCGCTGATCGATGCCCTGCCCGCGCGGCCGCAGGTGCTGCGTTTCGACGCCGCCGGTCACGACGACATCGGCGCGTTTCCGCAGTACGCCGACACGCTGTCGGCGTTCATGCGCTGAAGGACGCCTGCCCGCGCGCGCTCTTCACTCGCGCAGCTTGAGCAGCGCCACCCAGGCCTTGGCGTTGAGGCTGCAGGCGCGCTCCTCGTTGAGCCGGCACGGTCCTTCCGCGGGCGCCGCGGGCACGAAACGTCCGGCGGCGTTGAGCGGCAGTTTGCGCATCATCACCGTATGCAGCAGATTGCCGCCGATCAGGTACAGCTTGCTGTCGCCGCCGAGATTCGCGCCGACGACGATGTCGCAATGCGTGTCCAGATGGCGCCCGCCGCGCTCGAAGAAGGCGACCAGCGCGCGATGGTCGGCGACGCGATCGTCGCGCGAGTAGCACAGCAGATCGCCGATCTCCGGCCGCTCGCGTCCGGGCGCGACCATCCGGTAGCGGCTGCGGGTCGCGGCCGGGTCGTAGGCCTCGTGCATGTACACGATGTGCCGGGCGGAGAAACGGAAATCCTCGACGCCCGCGCTCTTCATCACGTAGGACACGAACGCGGCCGACCACGGATTGTCGAGCAGGAAGGCGCGGCACGCGGCCTGATCGCGCCATTCGCCGGATGCGGCCTCGCATTCGCGGGCGCCGTCGATGCCGCGCATCACGGCCAGCACCGGCGTGCGCCGCCAATAGTCGGCCACGCGTTGCCACGGGACCTGGCCGTTGGCGAGCTTTTCGCCCCTGCCTTCGGCCTCCATCGGCACGCGCCCGTCCTTCCAGCCGACGCGGCCCTCACCGTTGATGAACGGCGCATGCCAGTCGGCGTGCTCGCGGCAGGCGGCCTGTGCGATGCGCAGCCGCAGCGGCGAGACCTGCGCATCCTGCGCGGAGAATTCGCAGGGCCGCGGGCCCGCTTCGGCGCGACCGGCGAGACACAGCGCGAGCAGCGATGCGATCCACGGCAATAGCGAAGACGGACGCATGCGGCGCTCCAGGAATGCGGGACTGCGCAACTCGCAGGATAGAAGAACCCGCGACGGCTGTCGCGCCGTCGACCGTAGCGTCACCCACGCGCCGCGCAGAACGCGGCGTAGTCGATGTATCCGGGAAAATCGCGCCCGGGTGCGCACAGCGGGCAATCGGGATCGGGCGACAGCCGGATTTCGCGGAAACGCATCGTCAGCGCATCGAACTGCAGCAGACGCCCGCGCAGCGGTTCGCCGATGCCGAGGATCAGCTTGATCGCCTCGGTGGCCTGGATCAGCCCGATCACGCCCGGCAGCACGCCGAGCACACCGGCCTCGGCGCAGTTGGGCGCGGCCTCGGGCGGCGGCGGTTCCGGGAAGAGGCAGCGATAGCACGGCGCGACGCCGCGATGGCGCCCGGCGTCGAACACCGCGGCCTGCCCCTCGAAACGGTGCACCGCGCCGTAGACCAGCGGCTTGCCGAGCTTCACGCAGGCATCGTTGAGCAGATAGCGCGCCGGGAAATTGTCGGCGCCGTCGATCACGACATCGACGCCGTCAAGCAGACGTTCGACGTTCGCGCTGCTCACCCGCTCGCGCACGGCCTCCACGGTCGTGCGCGGATTGAGCGCGGTCAGGGTCGCCGCCGCAGAGGCGACCTTGGGTGTGCCGATCGTCGCTTCGCGATGCAGGATCTGGCGCTGCAGGTTGCTGCGATCGACCACATCGTCGTCGGCGATGCGCAGGGTGCCGACGCCGGCCGCGGCCAGGTAATACGCGGCCGGCGAGCCCAGCCCGCCGGCGCCGATCAGCAGCACGCGCGCGGCTTCGAGCCGGCGTTGCCCGTCCAGACCGACCTGCGGCAGGCGCAGATGGCGCGAATAGCGTTCGGCGAAGTCGGCATCGATGCCCTCGTCGGGCACGACCATCGGCAGGCCGTCGTCGATCCAGCGCGCGGTGCCGCCGGCGACCGAGGCCACGTTCGCATAGCCCTGTTCGACCAGCATCTCCGCCGCGCGGGCGGAGCGCATGCCGCTCTGGCAGATCAGCAGGATCTCGGCGTCGCGCGCCGGCAGATGCGCATCCGCCGCGGACACCAGTTCGCCCATCGCGACGCCGCGCGCGCCCTCGGCCATGCCGGCCGCGCGCTCGTGCGGCTCGCGCACGTCGATCAGCAGCGCGCCGTTGCGCTGGCGGTCGCGGGCTTCGGCGGGGGCGAGTTCGTGCACGGCCATGGGGTCTTCGTCATCCCGAGCGCAGCGCGCGATGACGGTATTCGGATGCGGAAGTCGTCATCTCAATACGCCAGCACATCGACGGTCGCTCCCGCATCGAGCGTGCATTCGCCCTCCGGCAGCACGATCAGCGCATCGCTGTCGGCCGCGGCGCGCATGCGGTGCGAACCGTCGGCGGGGTTGGGGTCGACCGACAGCACGCCGTCGGCGTCGCAGCTCAGCCGGCCGCGCAGGAATTCCAGCCGTTCGTGGGTCTTGCGCCAGCCGCTGCGCAGACGTGCGCGCAGGCGCGATCGCGGATCGCTGCGGCCCTGCAGGCCGTCGAGCAGATCGCGGCCGAGGGTGAGGAAGGTCGCGAGCACCGACACCGGATTGCCCGGCAGGCACAGGAACAGCGCTTCGCCCAGCGGCTTGCGGCTGCCGCTCGGATATTCGCCGGCTTCGAAGGCATCGCCGGGTGCTTCGGGCCGCGATTCGGCGAACAGCAGCGGCATGCCCGGCTTCATCCGCACCTTCCAGAAATGCACGAGGCCCTCGCGCTGCAGCAGCGCCGGCAGATGATCCTTGTCGCCGGCGGACACGCCGCCGCAGGTGATGACCACGTCGAAGGCGTGACCGGCATGGCGCAGCGCGGTGAGGATCGCCTCCGGGTCGTCGGGCAGCCGCGGCCAGGCCACCGGTTCGAGGCCTTCCGCGCGCAGCAGGCCCATCAGCAGTTCGCGGTTGCTGTCGTACAGCTCGCCCGGACGCAGCGGCAGGCCGGGCTCGACCAGTTCGTCGCCGGTGGTGAACACCGCGACCGTCGGCCGTCGCGCGACCTGCAGACGATCCAGGCCCTGCCCCGCGGCCAGTGCGATACGCGCCGGCGTAAGCACCTGTCCTGCGCCGAGCAGCGCGTCGCCGACCTTCACGTCCTCGCCGGCGCGGCGCACATGCTGGCCGGACCTGGGCGCCTGCAGCGGAAAGACACGGTCGCCTTCGATCCGCGCGTTTTCGCGGATCAGGATGCTGTCCGCACCGACCGGCAGCGGCGCACCGGTGGTGATCCGCACGCATTCGCCGACGCCGATGCGCAGATCGTGGCTGCGACCGGCGAACTGTTCGCCGATCAGGCGCAGCCCATCAGCGGCAGCGACAGCGAGATCGGCATGCCGCAGCGCGTACCCGTCCATCGCCGAATTGTCGAAGCCGGGCTGATCGAGGGTCGCATCGAGCGCGGCAGCCAGCACCCGGCCATGCGCGGCGGAGAGCTTGACCCGCTCGCTCGGCAACCGGCGCGCGGCAGCGACCTGCGCGACGATCGCGCGGGCCTCTTCGAATCCGATGCGGGTGGGGAAACTCATGCAGCGGGGCTCATCCATCGAAATCGGGGAGGACGATGCCGGCGGCGCGCAGGTCCTCCGGAGTGTTGAGATTACCGAAGCGCAGGCCCGCGAACGAGACCGCACGCAGATCGAGGCGTTGCCGCAGCCGATGCACCGCACCCTCGCCCGCCTCCAGCGCCGCGGCGCAGGCCGCACGCAGGGCGTCGCGACGCCACAGCGCGACCAGCGGCTGCGCGCCGTCGTCGTCCTCGGCGAAGGCGCCGTCGCCGCCGCGCTGCGACACCAGGGTGCGCAGCAGACAGTCGTTCACGCCGGCCACATCCACCGGCAGCGTGAACAGCCAGGGCGTGACGCAGGCCGCGACCAACGATTCCAGCGCCGCGAGCGGACCGGCGCCCGGCCGGCGATCCGGCACCGCGTCCAGACCGTGCGCGGCGTAGCGCTGCAGATCGCGATTCGCCGAGACCAGCACCGGACCGTGCTCGCCGGGAAAGCGCCGCGCCCAGCGCAGCACCTGCGGCACGCCGTCGCGCGACAGCCAGGCCTTGTCGAGGCCGCCCAGCCGCGTCGCGCGCCCGCCGGCGATGAGGCCGAGGGTGTTGTCGGAGGGGGCGATGCGATCGTGCATGCGTCCGATGTTTGCTGGTTCACGAAGGACAGCGGGCTGAAGCCCGCTCTACCCTTCCCTACTTGCTGCGTTTGATATGCCGGATCATCCGCTGCCGCTTCTTGAGCTGGCCTTCGGTGAGCACGTTCTTCTTGTCCTTGTAGGGGTTTTCGCCCTCGCGGAACACGAAACGCACCGGCGTGCCGACCAGTTTGAAGCGCTTGCGGAAGAAGTTCTCGAGATAGCGCCGGTAGCTCTCCGGCAGATGGCGCAGGCGCGAGCCGTGGACCACGAAGGTCGGCGGATTCTCGCCGCCCGGATGCGCGAAACGCATCTTCGAGACGTGGCCGCGCACCGAGGGCGGCGGGTTCGAGGCGTAGGCGATTTCCAGCGCCGCGGTGACTTCCGAGGTGCCGAACTTGCGGGTCGCGGAATGGTGCGCGCGATGGATCGCGGCGAAGAGTTCGCGCAGGCCGGACCCGTGTTTCGCGCTGATGTGCACGGCTTCGGCCCAGTTCACGAACGACAGCTTGCGCGACAGCAGGCCGTCGGTCTGTTCGCGCTGGTACTGGCTCAGGCCGTCCCACTTGTTCACCGCCACCACCAGGGCGCGGCCGGCGTCGAGCACCGCGCCGAGCACGCTGGCGTCCTGCTCGGTCACGCCTTCGCTGGCGTCGAGCATGATCACCGCGACCTGACACTGCTCGATCGCCTGCAGGGTCTTCACGATCGAGAATTTCTCGACCGCCTCTTCGACCTTCGATTTGCGGCGGATGCCGGCAGTGTCGATCAGCCGGTACTTGCGGCCGTCGCGCTCCAGATCGACCGCGATCGCGTCGCGGGTGGTGCCGGGCACCTCGGAGGCGATCATCCGCTCCTCGCCGAGAATGCGGTTGACCAGGGTGGATTTGCCCACGTTCGGCCGGCCGACGAAGGCGATGCGCATGCGCTCGGGGTCGTTGTCGAGGACTTCGGCCTCGCCCTGTTCGGGCAGGCGCTGCAGCACGTCGGCCAGCAGCTGGTCGAGCCCGACCCGGTGCGCGGAAGAGATCGGCAACACGTCGGCGATGCCGTAGCGGGAGAATTCGGCCAGCGCGGCGCGGGTGTCGATGCCGTCGGTCTTGTTCACCACCAGCACGGTCGGCCGGTCGGCCTTGCGCAGCCAGCGCAGGATCTCGTCGTCCAGCGCCGACGGGCCTTCGCGGCCGTCGACGATGAACAGCACCAGATCGGCCTCCTCCGCCGCGGCGCGCGACTGGCGCGCGGTCGCGCCGGCCAGTCCATCCTCCTGCCCCGCGATACCGCCGGTATCGACGATCACGAACGGCCGCGCTTCGTCGAGCCGGCACACGCCGTAGTTGCGGTCGCGGGTCACGCCCGGCTCGTCGTGGACGAGCGCGTCGCGGCTGCGGGTCAGCGCATTGAACAGCGTCGATTTGCCGACATTGGGACGACCGACGAGAGCGACGAGGGGCAGCATGGCATGTGCTCGGAGGTGTTCTGTGCGGAAACGAAAGAGATGGCGACGGCGCAAAACGCACGACCCCGGGCAGCGGAACTACCCGGGGCCGCAGAGCGCACCGCCGCGCGGATTACTGCAGGCGCCAGGCGCTGAGATCGCCGCTCGCGGTCTGCACCACCAGCACGCCGTCGGCGACCACCGGCGCGGCGCGGATCGCGTCGCGGGCGACGCGGACGCGGACGCCGAAGTCGCCGTTGTCCAAACGCAGCCAGTGCACATAGCCTTCGAAATCGCCGACCACCGCGAAATCGCCCTGCACCGCGGCGCCGGAGACGTTGCGACGGGCGAGACCGGCCTGCTGCCAGAGCGCGGAGCCGCCGTTCTTGTCCAGCGCCCAGACCACGCCGGTCGGATCGCTGACGACGATGCGGTCGGCGGCCAGACCGATCCGGCCCGGACCGCCGTGATCCTGCGCCCACAGCGGACGGCCGCTCGGCGCGTCGATCGCGAGGGTCTGCTTCTTGTAGCTGGTGGCGTAGAGGGTCGCGCCGTCGAGCACCGGCGAGCCGTCGACATCGGCCATGCGGTCGAGTTCGGTGCGGCCGTCGGGCTGGCCCACGGCCTGGTCCCAGATCGGGCGGCCGTCGATGAGCGACAGCGCGGCGACGGTGCCGTCGTCGTTGCCGACGAACACATAGCCCGGACCGAGCACCGGCGCGTCGTTGCCGCGGATGCTCAGCGACGGCAGATCGCGGTTCCAGAACCAGCGGCGCTTGCCGTCGGCGATGTCGAACGCGGTCACGCGGCCGTCGTTGGAGCGCACGATCACCGTGCCCTGGCCGATCGTCGGCGCGGCGATGACTTCGCTGTTGACCCGGGCGGTCCACTTCTCGGCACCGGTGACGGTGTCGAGCGCGATCAGATCGCCATCGAGCGTGCCGACCACGACCAGGCCGTCGCCGGCGCCGGGGCCGCCGGTCAGGGCGCGCTTGCTGCGGTATTCCCAGATCTGGTCGCCGGTCTGGAGGTCGAAGGCGCGGACGCCGCCTTCCACCGCGGCCGCGTACACCCGGCCACCGGTGATCGCAGGCGACTGGGTCACGCCCAGACGCGGCTCGCCGCTGCCGGCCTGCGCCGTCCACATCCGCGTGACCGTGGTCGAGGGCGTGAATTCGGTGAGCTCCAGCGGATTGCGGGCGGCGTTGTCATCGGCATCGCCGGTCTGGAACCAGCCCTTCACGGTCGTGCAGCCGGACAGCAGCATCGCGGCGGAGAGCAGGGCGGCGCGCAGGACGAGGCCGCGGCGCGAAGAGGGCGCGTGCGGACGCGCGGCGTTCGGCTGCGCTGCTTCAAAAAACCGGGTCGGATTCATCGTGCGGTCGGGCTCGGAAGTCGGGGTCGGGAGTCTGGAAACGGTCATCAGGAAGCGGCGTCCGGCTTCTGCGGCGTACCGCCGGCCTGCGACAGCTTCAGTTCGAGCAGGCGACGGTGCGGTGCGGCCTCGTCGAGGCGGCCGAGTGCCTTGCCGTAGGCATCGCGCGCCTGATCCTTGCGGCCGAGCGCGAACAGCGCATCACCGCGGACTTCGAGCGCGATCGGGTCTTCCAGATCCTTCAGCACGTTCAGCGCTTCCTCGCCCTTGCCGGCATCGATCAGCAGCCGCGCCAGCCGCTGCTGGACCACGGCGGCGAGCGCCGGTTCCTCGGGCTTGATCGCGCGCAGGGTGGCGATGGCTTCGTCGCGCTTGCCGCCGTCGACCTGGGCCTTGGCCAGGTCGAGCGCGACGAGGGTCGCGAAATCGGTGTCCTTCAGGTCCGCGGCCTTGGCCTTGGCACCCTTGAGATCGCCGGCGGTGATCTTGTCGACCACGGCCTGATAGTTGTCGGAGGCCTGCATGCGCTTGGCCTCGCCCTGGTCCTTCCACCAGAACCAGCCGTAGATGGCGCCGAGGCCGAGGGCCACGCCGCCGATCAGGCCGGCGGCATTCTGCCGCAGCCAGCCGCGGACGCGTTCGCTTTGTTCGTGTTCGTCGAGGAGATCGTCGATCGCCATGGGTCGGAAAAGTCCCGGAAGATGCGGCAGAGTGTGCGTGATGTGGATGGAGGTGCGGCAGCGGAAGCGCAGGCGCCGCGTCCCGCCGCGCCGCCGCGAGGTTGTAGCAGGCGGCGGCTGAATCCGGGCCGTCGCGTGCGCACCTGCGGGCGGGTCCCCGGCGACGCGCCGTTGCGGGCGCCGCGCGGGATGGGGCTGGTTCGGGCGGAAGCGCGTTGCGCGTACCGGCATTCGCTCCGGCGGCGGAAGGACATCGGGCCCGGATGCGCCGGGCCGGGCGCAGGATGCGCCCCGCGGCGGACGGCCGGGACCCCTCAGCGATCGACCGGCTGGAGAGAACCGTCAGAGGATACCGTAAAGCGCACCACATTCGCGCGGATGAACGGCGCGAGGTCCATCGCCTGTCCGCGATGACGGATGCTCACGGCCTGGGCGTTGCCGAGCACGGCGTTGCCGATCTGGCCCGGGGTGAAGCTGCGCTGCTGACCGGCGGGGATCAGCGCCTGTTCGATCACGCTGCCGTCCGGCGCGGTGAGTTTGACCCAGCTTTCGCCGGCGAAACTGACCACGAGATCGCCGCCGCCGGCCGCAGGCGCGGGCGGTGTGGCCGACGCGGGCATCGGCGTGATCGATGCGACCAGCGGCGCCTGATCGGCCGCTGCCGGCGCGGTCGCGGACCGCGTCGCGGGCTGCGCCGCGGCGCCTTCGCCCTGCGGCAGAGTGAGCGTGGCGGTCGTATCCAGCGACACCGGCTCGATCCCGTTGTCCAGATGCGAACGGGTCGCCAGCCAGACCGGCACCGCGATGGTCGCGGTGATCAGCACGTAGACGAGACGACGACCGGTCTGTTCGGCCACCCGCTGCATCCGCGGCGTGTAGGTGCGCGGCGTGAGTTCGGTCGGTCGCGCCGACGGCACCACCGGGCTTTCGGCGATCGTGTCGGCCGGCAGCCCGAGCAGCTTCGCGTAACTGCGCAACTGTCCGCGTACGAACACCGGCGCGCCGAGCTTCGCCCAGTCCTCGCGTTCGAGCGCTTCGACGACATGGGTCGGAATCTTCAGCCGGGCCCCCGCCTCGGCCGGCGTCATGGCGGCGCGGATGCGGGCCTGACGCAGTTTTTCGCCGACGCCGCGAACGGCGTCGGGCATCCCGTTCTGGGCATTGTGGTGCGGGTTGGTCACGAAATGCTCCCCAAGGCAAAGCGTCCCTGCATTGCATCCACGACGCTCGCCGGAGCGTCGTATTCGATCATGGCCGAGGGCGGCGCCTCACGCCGCATGCGCGGCCCCCGATTCGCCGTCGCCGGCATCGTTCTTCACGGAATCGCGCTGCGCGCGCGCTTCCAGCGACTTGCGGAATTCGGCCTGGCGCCGGGTGCGATCGGCGACCTGCCCCTTCAGCTGCCCGCAGGCGGCGTCGATGTCGTCGCCGCGGGTGCGCCGCACCGGCGCGATCATCCCGGCCTGGTTGAGCAGCTTCTGGAAGGCGCGAATGGTCGCGTCGTCCGGGCGCTCGTAACGGGTGCCGGGGAAGGGATTGAACGGAATCAGATTGACCTTGGCGGCGTCCTTCATCTGCACCGCGCGATCGAAGCCGCGCAGCAGGTGGACCAGCTCGCGGGCGTGCTCGGGCTGGTCGTTGACGCCCTTCATCAGGGTGTATTCGAACGTCACCGACTCGCCGCGCTTGCGCAGTGCGTAGCGCACGCAGGCGTCCATCAGCTCGGCGATCGGATATTTCCTGTTGAGCGGCACGAGCTTGTCGCGCAGTGCGTCGTTCGGCGCGTGCAGCGAGACCGCCAGCGACACATCGCTCTCGACCGCGAGACGGTCGATCATCGGCACCATGCCGGCGGTGGACAGGGTCACGCGCTTGTTCGCGAGGCCGTAGCCCAGATCGTCGCGCATCACGCTCATCGCGCGCACGACGTTGTCGAAATTCGCCAGCGGCTCGCCCATCCCCATCATCACCACGTTGGTAAGCCTGCGCTGCTTGTGCGGGATGTTGCCGAGATGACGCGCCGCGACCCACACCTGGCCGACGATCTCGGCGGTTGACAGATTGCGGTTGAAGCCCTGGGTCGCGGTCGAGCAGAAGGTGCAGTTCAGCGCGCAGCCGACCTGCGAGGACACGCACAGCGTGCCGCGGCCCTTGTCGGGGATGTAGACGGTTTCGATGGCGTTCTTGCCGTCCATGCCCAGCAGCCACTTGTGGGTGCCGTCTTCGGACGGTTTGTCGAACTGGATCAACGGCACGCGCACTTCGGCGTGCGCCTCGAGCTTGGCGCGCAGCGCCTTGCCCAGGTCCGTCATCTCCGCGAATTCGGTGACATGACGGTGATGGATCCACTTCATGATCTGGTGGGCGCGGTAGCGCTTCTCGCCGAGGGTCTCGGCGAAGAAGCGCTCCATGCCCTCGCGATCGAGGTCGAGCAGGTTCTGTCTCGCGACAGCTTGTGTTTGCGCGGCCTCGGTCACTGGGTTGCCTTCGTTGGCCGGCTCAGCGCGGGCACAGTTCGGTTGCGCTGAAGAAGTACGCGATCTCGATCGCGGCGTTCTCCAGCGAATCGGAACCGTGCACGGCGTTGGCGTCGATGGTCTCGGCGAAGTCGGCGCGGATCGTGCCCGGCGCCGCGTCCTTCGGATTGGTCGCGCCCATCAGTTCGCGATTCTTCGCGACCGCGTTCTCGCCTTCGAGCACCTGGATCATCACCGGGCCCGAGGTCATGAACTCGACCAGCGCGTTGAAGAACGGACGCTCGCGATGCACGGCGTAGAAACCTTCGGCTTCCCTGCGCGAGAGATGCTTCATCTTCGCGGCGACGACCTTGAGGCCGGCCTTCTCGAAGCGGGAATAGATTTCGCCGATGACGTTCTTGGCGACGGCATCGGGCTTGATGATCGAAATGGTGCGCTCATGCGCCATGGTGTGGAGTCTCCGGGGGTAGACGGCCGCAACCCAAGCGGCCGGAAGATAACATGAATGGACAAGGAAAAACCCGCGTCGGGACGCGGGTTTAGCCGATTCGGCTGCAGAGGATTCTAACCCGGAGCGCGGTCTCTCCGCATCCATGCCGGCGATCACGTTTTGCAGTCCGGCGCGGAACCGTGTAGGCTCAAACAAGCGTTTGATTCAGTTTGCGGGTCGTACGCCCGCCCTCCCCGTCCAGGAACCCGGAGCCCTGCATGAGCAAAGCCCAGTTCTCGACCAAGGAAAGGATTCTCGACGCCGCGGAAACCCTGTTCGCCCAGTACGGCTTCGGCGGCACCTCGCTGCGCCAGGTCACCAGTCAGGCGGACGTGAACATCGCGGCGGTCAACTACCACTTCGGCAGCAAGGAAAACCTCGTCAACGAGGTCTTCCGCAGGC
>JBIJBH010000331.1:0-4673 GCA_044345315.1 Lysobacteraceae bacterium | reverse complement strand
AGATCGCGCATCCGCGCATCGTCGTCGACCACCAGCAGGCGGATCGGCGGCGCGGCGGCGGTCGCATCGGAAGACATGCGGCCATTCTCCCCGACCCGGCGCCTCCGGCAAGCCCGCAGCGCGGGCCGTCCCGCCCGCGATCGCATCGAACTTGTGAACGGATGTGTCTGCGGCCGCCTGTGGACACCTCCGTTCGCATCCGCTGGCGGAATCGACACGCCTTCGGGCGCCCGAAGCGCGAACCTGTCGCCACCCCAACCCCCGGAGCACGTCCATGTCACGCAAACGCAGCTTCCTGATCGCCGGCGGCCTCTGCGCCGCCCTGCTCGCCACCGCCGCCGTCTCCGCACCGCGCCTGCCGGCGCGCGGCGACGCCTTCCAGCCGCCGAGCGCGGCCGAACTCGGCCTCTCCGCCGCCCACGCCCGGCAGTGGGACGCGCTGCGCGCCGAAAGCGTCGCCCTGCGCCGGGTCGGACGCGAAGACCTGATCGCCGGCGCCGACACGCTGCGCGTCCTGCTCGATCAGCCGAATCCCGATCTGCGCGCCTTCCAGACCGAATCGCAGCGCAAGGTCGATGCGCACATGGCCGAGATGCGCGACCTGCGCGAGCGTCAGCTCAAGCTCTACGAATCGCTGAGCCCGCAGGAGCAGGCCCGCGTGCGCGCCGCGATGGCGCAGCGCCTCGATCGTCTGGCCGCGATCCGCGAACGCCTCGTCGGTTTCCTCGCCGCGCGCGGCTGAGCGCGGCCCATCCGCAGCCCGTCGCCTCTCACCTGTCGTCCACATCCGGAGCCACGTCCATGAACAAGACCCTGATCGCCTTGTGCACCCTCGCCGCAGCCTTCGCGGTGTCCATTCCCGATGCCGACGCCGCCGGCCGCGTGAAGGCGCGCGGCGCGATGCCGAACGCAGACGGCGGCGTCACCGCCGGTCGCGCCTCCGCCGCGCGCGGGCCCAACGGCGGCGGCGCGGCCCGCGCCCGCGGCGTGAAGACCGACGGCCAGGGCAACGGCCAGGCCGCCAGCGGCGGCGTCTATCGCGGCCCCAACGGCGGCACCGCCGGACGCGCCGGCACCACCACCTGGAACGCCGACGGCAGCGCGCAGCATCAATCCGGCGCACGCTGGAACGGCGCCAACGGCAGCGGCAGCACCCAGGGCGGCTTCACCCGCGACGCCGACGGCAACGTCAGCGGCGGTCGCACCACCAGCGCGACCGGGAATCAGGGCGGCAGCTACGACGCGAACACGACCTACGGCAACGGCTCGCTCGATCGCAGCGTCGACGCCACCGGCAGCAGCGGCAACAGCTATCAGTCGACCGTCGACGCCACCCGCGGCGAAGGCGTGAACCGCACCGCCACCTGCTACGACCCGAACGGCAACGTCATCGCCTGCAGGCCGTAAACACATCGACCATTTCGGCGCGACGGTCTCCCCGCCGTCGCGCCGCCTTTTTCCACCCTTTCCCACCACCGCGCATCGGAGCGTCCCATGTCGCCGCGCAGCGTTCTCCTCGTACTGTCGCTGATCGCCATGGTCGCCCCGGCGCAGACGCGCGAACGCCGCACGGCCGTCGACACCGGCTACACCGCCGCGACCCTGACCGTGAACGGCGTCGAACGCCGCTATCTCGTACGTCGCCCCGCCGGCGGACAGCCACCGACCGCGATCGTGCTGCTGTTGCACGGCGGCGGCGGCAACGTCGAACGACTCACCGGCACCGCCGGCAACGCCGCGCCGTATCGCGTCTGGAGCGCCATCGCCGATCGCGAGGGCCTGCTGCTGGTCGCGCCGCAGGGCGCGGACGGCGCCAAGGGCAAACCGGGCTGGAACGACTGCCGCACGCTCGAAGACACCGGCGAAGCCGCCGACGATGTCGCGTTCCTGAGTACGCTGGTCGACACGCTGCGACGCGAACATCGCGTGCGCACGCCGCGCACGTTCGCGGTCGGCACCTCCAACGGCGGCATGATGGCGATGCGGCTCGCGATCGAACGCCCGCAGACCTTCACCGCGATCGCATCGGTCGTCTCGTCGATGCCCGCGCGCTCCGAATGCGCCGCGCCGACCCGCGCGGTTCCCGTGCTGATGATCAACGGCACCGACGACACGCTGGTGCCCTGGGCCGGCGGCCCGATCGCGACGCAGTTCGGCGGCCGCGGCGAAGCGCTGCCTGTGGAGACCTCGATCCGTATCTGGTCGAAACTGGCGAACGGCGACGCAACGCCGCGCACGATCGATCTCCCCGACATCGCCCCCGACGACGGCACCCGCGCGCAGCGACAGATCTTCGCCGCCCGCGACGGCCGCCCGCTCGTCGAACTGATCCGCATCGACGGCGGCGGCCACGCCGAACCCAGCCGCAGCCAACGCTACCCCCGCTTCGTCGCGCGCGTACTCGGCCGGCAGAGCACCGAACTCGAAACCGCCGACGAGGTCTGGCGGTTTTTCGCGGCGCAGTAGGCGCTTCTCGGGCGCGGCGCGGCGGTTATACTCCGCTGATGTCCCGCGCCGTCTTCCAGCGCCGATTCGCCGCCCTGGGCCTGCTCGCCATGCTGGCGCTGGCGCTGTTGCCGACGATCGGCCGGCTGGCCTCGCCCACCGGCGCAGCGCACGAGGTCGCAACGAACGAGAAGACGATCGCGGCCGAAAACGCGGCCCTCGGCGCGATGTGCACCGTCACCGGCCTGCGTTACGACGATGCCGCCGCGCTGGCGCTGGCGGAGGCGCTCGCTCGCGAAGCGCCGCCCAAGGCACCGACGCCGCACGAACACGACGACTGCGATTACTGCCCGCTCGCTGCCTCAACCGCGTTGCCGCTCGTGGCAGCGCTGCCGGCGACGATGCCGTCCACCCACGTCGCGCGCCCCGCACACATCTCCGCGTCGTTCCCGCGGCGCCATCCCAGCGGTCTCGGCTCCCGCGGCCCACCCGCCTGATCGTTCTTTCTCCGGTTCCGGCCACGTCGCTTCTCGCGTTTTCCGACCTGTTCCCCGACCTGCGCACCGCATCGCGGTGAGCGGTTCTGCGGGCGCGCGTGCCGCCTTTTCCGCCATTCCGCGCGCATCCCGACACCGACCTGAGACGCCCGGTCGCTGGCGCGCATGCGCGCACGCCGCAGGAACCGAGCCATGCACGCATTCTCGCTCTTCATCCTTTTCTGGCTGATCGGCTGGACCGTTTTCCTGTTGTCGCTGCTGTGCGAGCGCGACGGGCGACGGGTTCGGCCGCAGACGCTGCTCGACGACATTGAGGTTTCTTCATGAACATTCGTACCATCGCCGCCTTCACCATCGCGCTCGCGCTGTGCAGCGCGGCGATCGCTGCTTCCCCGAAACTCGCGATCGAACAGGCATGGACCCGCGCCACTGCGCCCGGCGCACCGGTCGCAGGCGGTTTCCTCACCCTCCGCAATTCCGGCAAACAGGCCGACCGCCTTGTGTCCGCGACCAGCCCCGATGCCGAGCGCGTCGAGATCCACGAAATGCGCATGGACGACGGCATGATGCGCATGCGCCGGCTCGACGCCGGCGTCGCGATTCCCGCGGGCGCCACCGTCGCGCTCAAACCCGGCGGATATCACCTGATGTTCATCGGCCCGAAGCGCCGCTTCGCACCCGGCGCGACCGTGACCGCGACCCTGCGCTTCGAACGCGGCGGCGAACGCACCGTGCGTTTCGAAGTCCGCGCGATGGGCGCAGGCGCCGCGCACCACCACTGATCCGACGACGCCGTCCGGCGTCCCTCGCCTCTGCGTCCGTCGCGCACGGACGCCACGACCGCGTCCACGCGCGGCGACGGCCTCCTGCGCCCCGCGTTCGCCGCTCACGCGTCTCTCATCCTCCCATTCCCCTGTCTTTCAAGGAGTTTTCCGCATGTCCGCATTCCGCATCGCACCGCTCGCCTCCGCGCTCGCATTCGCCATCGCCGCATCCGTAGCGCCCGCCATCTACGCCGCGGAGACGGCCGACGACAACGCCCGCCGCCTCGACACGGTCGAAGTGACCGGCCGACGCCTCGACGCCGCCGACGACATCGACACCGCCCGCGCGCGCCTCGCCGAACGCGCCGGGGCGACCGCAGTGATCGACGCCGAGACCTATCGCGACGGCCGCGTCAGCACCCTCACCGACGCGCTCGGCTTCGCGCCAGGCGTGTTCGTGCAGCCGCGCTTCGGCGCGGAAGAAGCGCGCCTGTCGATCCGCGGTTCGGGCCTGCAGCGCACCTTCCACGGCCGCGGCATCCAGTTGCTGCAGGACGGCAGTCCGCTGAATCTCGCCGACGGCGGCTTCGACTTCCAGGCGGTGGAGCCGCTGTCGACCCGCTACATGGCGGTCTATCGCGGCGCCAACGCGCTCGAATACGGTTCTGCGACGCTCGGCGGTGCGATCGACTTCGTCTCGCCCACCGGACACGACGCCGCGCCGCTGTCGCTGCGCACGGAACTCGGCAGCTTCGGCTATCGCCGCGCCCAGGTCGCGCTGGCCGGCGCACGCGGCGAGTCCGACGGCTATCTGAGCGTCACCGGCTTCGCGCAGGACGGTTTTCGCGATCATGCCGAGCAGGAAAATTACCGTCTGTTCGGCAATGCAGGCTATCGCTTCAGCGACCGCCTCGCCGGTCGCGTCTACCTGACCCACGTCGATACCCGCTCGGCGCTGCCGGGCAGC
>JBIJBH010000027.1:0-16136 GCA_044345315.1 Lysobacteraceae bacterium | reverse complement strand
ATGGCTACGGCGGCCTGTCGCAGCTCGCGCTGTGGTACATCGGCGGCATCTTCAAGCACGCCCGCGCGATCAACGCCTTCTCCAACTCGACCACCAACAGCTACAAGCGTCTGGTGCCGGGCTTCGAGGCGCCGGTGATGTTGGCCTACTCGGCGCGCAATCGTTCGGCGTCCTGCCGCATCCCGTACGTGGCGAATCCGAAGGCGCGCCGCATCGAGATCCGCTTCCCCGATCCGATGAACACCGGCTACCTGACCTTCGCCGCGCTGATGATGGCCGGCCTCGACGGCATCCGGAACCAGATCGATCCGGGTTCGCCCAGCGACAAGGACCTGTACGACCTGCCGCCGGAAGAGGAGAAGAACATCCCGACCGTCTGCCACAGCCTCGATCAGGCGCTGGAAGCGCTGGACAAGGATCGCGACTTCCTCAAGGCCGGCGGCGTGTTCTCCGACGACTTCATCGACGGCTACATCGCGCTGAAGATGCAGGAAGTGACGCGGTTCCGCGCCGCGACGCATCCGCTCGAGTACCAGATGTACTACACGATCTGATCCGCGATGCCGCATGGTGTGCGCCTCGGCGCTCCCCATGCGTCGAAGTCTCGGTAGAGCGGCCTTCAGGCCGCTTCGCCGAGGCACGGAGGGATCAGCGGGCTGAAAGCCCGCTCTACCCGGAAAACGGCGGAACAACGATGGACATCCGCATCGACGATCTGCGCGGGCCCGAGATCGCCCGGCTGCTGCAGGAACATCTCGACGAGATGTTCCTGCACTCGCCGCCGGAGAGCGTGCATGCGCTGGATCTGGAGCGGTTGCGCCGTCCGGAGATCACCTTCTGGACGGTGTGGGAACACGGCGAGCTGCTGGGCTGCGGCGCGCTGAAGGCGCTGGACGACGCGCACGGCGAGATCAAGTCGATGCGCACCGCTGCGAAGCACCAGCGCAGGGGCGTGGCGGCGACGCTGATGCGGCACATGCTGCAGGTGGCGCGGCAGCGCGGGTATCGCCGGCTGAGCCTGGAGACGGGTTCGCCGGATGCGTTCCAGCCGGCGCGCGCGATGTACGAGCGCTTCGGTTTCGAGGAATGCGGGCCGTTCGGCGATTACGCCGAAGACCCGTACAGCGTGTTCATGACGATCGCACTGTAACTGCAGCGATCGTCGCGAAAGCGGTTCGTTTTTGAGGCACAAGAGGTTTGCTGGACGAGGCACGGGAAACGCGGACGCAGCTTCCTTCCCCACGTCGGACTGCGCTGCGGTTCCCCACAGGGATCCGGAATCCCCGCGCATCGCTGCGCGACATGCGTCGCGATGCGCGGGGAGACGGATCGATCACGAGCGCCGGCGCCGCGGCGTCGGCGTTCTCCATCCACGGGGAGAGCGCATGAAACTGATCACCGCCATCATCCGGCCGTTCAAGCTCGACGAGGTGCGCGAAGCCTTGTCGGAGATGGGCGTGTCCGGCATCACCGTCACCGAAGTGAAAGGCTTCGGGCGACAGAAGGGACATACCGAGTTGTATCGCGGCGCGGAGTACGTCGTGGATTTCCTGCCCAAGATCAAGGTCGAGGTCGCGGTCTCCGACGACCGTCTCGACGCCGCGATCGAGGCGATCCAGCAATCCGCCGGCACCGGCAAGATCGGCGACGGCAAGATCTTCGTCACCGCGCTGGAACAGGTCATCCGCATCCGCACCGGCGAAGTCGGCGCGGACGCGCTGTAACCCACAACCCGGAGACAGTCCCATGAAGACCGCAATGCTGTCCGGGTCGTGCACCCGGACGTTCCATCGTCCTGCCTTCCTCGCCGCGCTGCTCGGCGCGGCCCTCGCGCTCGGCACCGCCTTCGGCGTCGCCGCACAGAGCGCACCCGCCACAGACACCGCCGCGACCGCGACCGAAGCGGCGGCCGAACCTGCCGCCGACACCGCCGTCGCCGAAGCGGCGCCCGCGGAAGCCGCAGCTGCGGAAGCCGCAGCCACCGACGCTGCGCCTGCCGAAGCCGCCGCCGCCGAAGCCGCGCCGGAAGCGGAGGCCGCACCCACGCCGACGCCCGACAAGGGCGACACCGCCTGGATCTTGGTCTGCGCCGCGCTGGTCATCTTCATGACCCTGCCCGGCCTAGCCCTGTTCTACGGCGGCCTGGTGCGCAGCAAGAACGTGCTGTCGATCCTGATGCAGTGTCTGGTGGTGTTCTCGCTGGTCGCGGTGCTGTGGGCCGTGTACGGCTACAGCTTCGCCTTCACCGAGGGCAACGCTTTCATCGGCAGTACCGCGCGGCTGTTCGGCGAAGGCCTCAACGGCGCGATGGCTGCGACCTTTACCAAGGGCGTGTACATCCCCGAGCTGGCGTTCTTCGTCTTCCAGGGCGCGTTCGCCTGCATCACCTGCGCGCTGATCGTCGGCGCGTTCGCCGAGCGGGTGAAGTTCGCCGGGCTGCTGCTGTTCACGGTGATCTGGTTCACCTTCGCCTATGTGCCGATGGCGCACATGGTCTGGTTCTTCCCGGGTCCGGATGCGTTCACCGACGCCGAGGCGGTGCCCGGCGTGCTGGAGAAGGCGGGCTTCCTGTGGGCCAAGGGCGCACTGGACTTCGCCGGCGGCACGGTGGTGCACATCAACGCCGCGATCGCCGGCCTGGTCGGCGCCTACGTGATCGGCGCGCGCATCGGCTACCGCAAGGAAGCGATCAAGCCGCACAACCTCACCCAGACCATGGTCGGCGCCTCGATCCTGTGGGTGGGCTGGTTCGGCTTCAACGCCGGTTCCGCGCTGGAAGCCAACGGCGTCGCCGCGCTGGCCTTCGTCAACACCTTCCTCGCCACCGCCGCCGCGGTGCTGAGCTGGAGCGCGGTCGAGTGGATCGCCCGCGGCAAGCCTTCGATGCTGGGCGGCGCCTCGGGCGCGGTCGCCGGTCTGGTCGCGATCACGCCTGCGGCCGGCCTCGTCGGTCTGATGGGTGCGCTTGCGATCGGCGCGATCGCCGGCGTGGTCTGCTTCTGGGGCGTGACCGGGCTGAAGAAGCTGCTGCGCGCGGACGACTCGCTCGACGTGTTCGGCGTGCACGGCGTCGGCGGCATCACTGGCGCGCTCCTCACCGGCGTGTTCGCATCGCCGTCGCTCGGCGGCGCCGGGATCTGGGACTACGTCACCGAGACCGCGCTGGCCGACTACAGCATCGCCTCGCAGGTCTGGATCCAGCTGCAGGGCGTGCTGGTGACGGTCGCGCTGTCGGGCGTGGTCTCGCTGGTCGCGTTCATGATCGTGAAGTACACGATCGGCCTGCGCGTGAACGAGGAAGCGGAACGCGAAGGTCTGGACATCGCCTCGCACGGCGAAGCGGCGTACGAGCACTGAGCGACGCCGGATTTCCGCGATCACCGCTCCGCCGGCGCGCTCGAACCGCGCCGGCGGAGTGTCGAGGCTCCGATCTGCTCCATCTGCTTTGATCAGGGCGCCGGCGTCGCAGGCGCTTCAACGACCGGCAGCCGCAGCACGCTGGGAGCGCTGCGGTCGTGATGCAGCGAGACCGTGGCGATGCGCGCGTCGGCCATGCGCTCGTGGCCGATCTTGCCGCCGGTGTTGAGATTTTTCTGGAAATAGGGATGGTCGACCGGGCCGACCGTCAATCGCAGGCGGGTACCGCCTTCGAGCCGGCGGCAGGTCCACCAGAACCGGTCGAAGCGCCAGGGCAGAATGCGTCCGGGCGGGTCGAAGGTTTCGCGGGTCGGGTCCGCACGGAAGCGCGCGCGGATCGCGTCGCCGCCCAGCCAGACGATGTCGCCGTCGGCCTCGATCGCATGCAGATCGACGCGCACGTCGGTGTCGGGTGTATCGATCGCGATCCGCGCATCGAACACGATACGCCCGCAGATCGTGCGCGCGGCGTCGAGTGGCGCGCTGTGGAAGAACAGCTGCGGACGGCGCAGGGCCTCCTCGTGGCGCACGAACGCCTGGTCGTCGAGACCGCGCTGCGCCCAGTCCGCCGGGGCCGTGTTGCGCCGCGGATCGAAGCGGAACCGCGAGGCCGGTTCGGTCTCGGCTGGTGCGTCCGCCAGCCGGCCGCCGGCGAAGGGGCTGTCGGCGGCCGACCCGTCGGCGCGCGGATAGAGCGCCCACACATGCGGCGCGATCGCTGCCAAATCCGGCGCCGAGCGCCATTCTTCCGCGCCCATCACGTAGTAGTTCACCCGGTCGGCGAGCGCGGCCGGTCGCGGTTTGCCGCGCAGCAGATGGTCGAACCAATCGATCTGCAGCCGATCGAGATCCAGCACCGCGCGCGGGTCGAAACGCAGGCCGTTGACGGTCTCGCGCGGATAACGGGTGCCGGCGTGATCCCAGGGGCCGATCAGCAGGACATGGCGGCGCGCGGCCTCCGTGGAGGCGTGGCGCAGGTGCTCGTCGTAATAGCGCATCGCGCCGTCCTGATCGCCGTCGAAGTAGCCGGTGATGCTGAGGATCGTCTGTTGCATCCGCGCGTACTGCGCCGGCGCGGGATTCAGGCGCTGCCAGGTCGCGTCGTAGGCCGGATGCGCCAGCCAGCGCAGGAAGGTCGCCTCGGGTGCGCCGGAGATCGCTGCCAGATCCGCGAACCGTATCTCGCCACGATAGGCCTGCAGGAACTTGCCGCGCCAGTAAGCCTCGTCGCCGAAGAGCTGCGCGTTCGAGGCACGGCCGTCGACGAACGCCAGCCACTGGCTCATGTAGCTGTAGGGAATCCCGCGCGGCGCGGGATAGTCCCAGCCGGGATACACCGACGCGGTCGGTACCGCCGCGACCAGCGCCGGCGGCGATTCGGCCAGCGCCTGCCACTGCGCCATGCCGCGGTAGGACCCGCCCATCATCACCACCCGCCCGTCCGACCAGGGCTGACGCGCGAGCCATGCGATCGCGTCCGCACCGTCCGGTCCGGTGCCTTCGAGCGGCACGAAGCGGCCTTCGGACGTGCCGCGACCGCGGCGGTCGAGACTGACGTAGACGTAGCCGGCGGCGACGAACTTGCCGGCGCGCACCTGGGTTTCGTCGGAGAGATACGGCGTGTGCTGCAGCACGACGGGATGGCGCCCTGCGCCAGCCGGCCGCCAGATCCGCGCCGAGAGCGCGATACCGTCGCGCATCGGCACGCGCGCATCGAGCGTGATCGACATTCCGGCGGAAGCCGCCGGCGGTGCCTCGTCCGCGGCCGCGGTCGCCACCGGGAAGAGTGCGGCCATGCCGGGCAGACATCCGCTGATGGCCAGGATCAGGACGCGAAGGGAAGGGGGCATGCGGCGGTTCTCCCTGGGGGCGCGGCGATGTCCGCGCTTGGTGCGCCGGGCGGCGCATCCGCCAGCGTCTCCGTATCCTGCCCACGTCGTCTCCCGCTCGCCATGTGCGATCAGTTGGGCACCGCGTCGGCGCCAGATCTCGACCGGGCGCCGCAGGTTCGCGAACGCGTGCCCCGGGGAGACGGCATGGACACCAGGCCCCTGGCCGGAGCGCGGGCGATCCCGGGCCGTGAAAGCGACCTCGCCCAAAGCCCGCACGCACATTCATGCGCACGCAAACGGCGCCGGAAACCCCGGCGCCATGATGTTCGGCTGTCGAGCATGCGCCCGTCGCGCGCAGTGAGGATGCGCGCGACGGGCTTTCGGGTCACATCACGAAGGTGTCGCTGACCGACAGGTAGCCCCAGCAATCGCCGCTGGCGCTGGCGGTGGCGGTGCCGCTGAAGTTGTGCACGAAGCTCGGTCCGTTGTAGACCCAGCCGGTGCCGGCGCCTGCGCCGGTGCCGCTGTACTGGGGTGTGGCCGTGACCGTCTGCGGAGTGACCAGTGCGTTGTTGGTCACGCTCGCCGAGGCGTTGAACAAGGAATTGCCCCACACGCCGAACGGCGGATGGGCGTTGATCACCGCGACCGCGTACATGCGCGAGTAATACCAGTTGAAGGTGCCGTCGCCGCGGTCCATGTACAGCCCGCCGGTGACGATCGCTTCGGCGTAGCCCCAATAGGACACGTAGCGTCTCTGCTGGAAGTCGTAACTCCAGCAGGAGATGCCGATCGCGTTCTGTGCCTTGGGCAGGATGCCGCCGCGCGCCTGGTGCGACTGCTGGTCGCGTGCGAGGGTCTGCAGCTCGCCGATGCGCTTGCGCAACTCCCTGCGCTCGGCCGGCTTCAGACCGCCTTCGCGCATGCGGCGCTGAAGCACGGCGAGATCGTGATGCAGGCCGGAGATGCCCATCGACACGGTCTTGCCGGCGAACGGACCTTCGTTCATCAGGTACACGCCCGGCGCCAGTCGTTCCGCCTGGGTGCCGTAATCGCGCTGGAACTGGGCTTCGCTTTCGAAGCGGATGCGCGCGCCGTCGAGCGGGGCGATGACCGGGGCGACGACTGCCGTTTGCGCCCGGGGCGATGCCTGGCGTTCGGCGCGGGGGGCGGCGGCCTGTGCCGTGGCGACGGACAGCGCCAGCGCGAGCGTGGTGAGGGTCAGAGTGCGATTCATGTCGATCCTTGAAGGGTGAGTGGTGGGCGGGGGAGCGGCGCACCCGAGGGCTGCCGCAGCGGCCGGTTCCGGCCGCACCTCACCTGAAGCGTGTATTGCGTCCGATGAGGATCATCGGCGTCGTTGCGATCGATGCGCCGCGGAGACTGGGGTCTCCGCGGCCTTCGCACCCAAGCGTGTCGAAACGCGTCGGGCCGCCAGTTACGCCCCGGCGCGGTGGTCGCCGATCGGCCCGATCCGCGCAGTTCCGATGGTCTCGGATCTCGCTTTCGATCCTCTGCGCATCTTCGGGACGAGATCGGAGACGCGCGCCGGGCCGGTGATGGTGCGATCAGAAGTTCGGCGTCATGCTGTCGGACACGGAGACGTAGCCGTAGCAGTCGCCTCGACCGTGCACGCTCGCGGTCGCGATGATGTTGTGATAGAAGGTCGGGCCGCTGTAGACGAAGCCGGTGTTGACTGCGGCGGTATCGGTGCCGATCGACTCGCGCGTGACCGGCTGGCCGAGTTGGCGCTCGTGTGCCGAAGCGTACGCGAGCACCGAGATTTTCACGGGTACGCTCGCTGGACGCAGCACTTGACCGCTCGCGCGTGCGGACGCGCGTGCGTAGTACGGGTTGTAGAAACCGTCGTTGCGCGGAAGATAGAGGGCCGCGTCGGCGCTCACGGTGGCGTTGGCGGAATACAGCACCGGGAAACTCGCGCCCGGCGGCCGGTAATCGCAGGGGAGAATGACGCTCCTGAACGCCTTCGTCGCGGCAGCAGACGCTGCCGTACGCGATCGGGCGAGCAGGTAACGCTGCTGGGTCTGCTGCAGCAGGCGGATCTGCTTCTGCAACTGGCGACGCTCCGCGAGCGCGCCCGGCACCTGCGCGCGCAGCAGCGCCAGATCGAAGGCCAGTCCCGATTCGCCGAGCGAGATCGTGCGGCCTGCCAGCGCGCCGCGGGTCACCTGGTACACGCCGGGCGCCAGTTTCTCGACGCGGTCGCCGTAGTCGCGCACGAACTGGTCTTCGCTTTCGATCCGGAAGCTGTCGTTCGCGACAGGCGGGGCGGCCAGCGCCTGGCCGGCGAGCAGGGTTGCGGCGAGGGTCGTGGCAATCATGGTCTTGTTCATCGCAGTAATCGCTCCTGTCGGGATGGGGGTGCGGTCGCGAGGGCCGCGCAGGCGCCGCCGAATTCGCGGTGTCCAAAACCGAGAGCGGAATGCGGCGCCGGACGGGATCAGACCCGCATCGTCGCGGCCACGTCGGCCCATGCATGCGAGGACAGCGCCCGGTCCGCAGGCGCCCCCGGATCCCAAGCGATCGGGTGCACGGCGGGTCGTGAAACCGCAGCCCGGACCATGGCTGCGGGCCGCGGCGGATTGCGGGCGCGGACAGCATCATCCGCAGACCGCATGGGCCTGCGGATGCGGCGTCAGTGGGCGATGGCGCTGATGCGCATGCCTTCGAGAACGAAGCCGTCGCGCTGGGCGTAGGCGGCGCTGTGCCTGGTGTTGTAGTTGAGCAGGCCCATGGCCAGCTCGCTGGCCCACTGGTCGGGCAGCGCGATGCTGTCCACGATGCGGTCCTGCGGATCGACGACGTCGAGCCAGGCATCCACCCACGACGGTGTGCGGGCGGTATCGAACTCGAACCCCGACCCGCCTTCCGGCGGCGGAAGCCCGAACTCCTGGTCTCCCGCGAACGTCCGCACCTGGCCCCAGCGCAGCAGCACGCGCGTGTTCGGTTTGCCGACGTCCATCGGGAGCGTGGCGACCACGCGCTGGACGGGAGCAGGAGGCTGCAGTCCGATCGCGTACTGCCCCGGGCGCGCCTCGATGATCTCGATCGTCGGCATGCCGCTTTTGCCCTGACGCTTGCGCACGCGATACAAGGCGGAGACCTCGTGACCGGGTTTCGTCGTCTCGGCCTGCCAGTGGAAGCGCAGCTCGGCGACATCGAACCAGTCGCCGGCTGAGGCCAGCGGGTCGTTGTCGACGTGGAATTCGAGGGTGTAGACGAGTTTCAGGTTGTGCTGCAGCGTGCTCAGATCGGGCAGGGCGACGATGCCGAAGCCCGATCGCGGAGCGTAGCTCGGCGACAGCCCGACGTCGCCCGGATCGGTGTGGTCCTCCGGCACCGGCAGCGGGTCGCGATCGCGGCACTTGCCGCTCTTGGGTTCGCGGTGGGAGGGCGCGATCACGGCGACGATCGCGGGATCGCCCACCAGCGCGTAATAGCCCTGAAACCACGACGGAGTCGCGTTGTCGCTGCCCTGCGCGCCTTCGGGGCCGAACGGATCCAGATCGACCGGTTCGAGCGGACAGGGCGGAAAGGCGAGCGCAGCCGGCGACCATGCGGCGAGCAGGGTGAGGGACAGGATCTGTTTCAGCATGGGATGCTCCGGGGGAAGAACGTGGACGCGATCCGGATATGATCGGGTTTCGCGAACATCAGAATCCCAACCCCCGGACGGGCGAGCGTCAGTATCCCGACCCTTCGATCAGGAGCTGCGAGTTCTCGAACTCTGCTCCCTGGGGCAAGTCTCCCTGCGGCAATCCGGGCGCATGATGGTTCAGCATCCCGATCGCCAGACCGCTGGCCCATTGCGATGGCAATTGCGCGGTGTAAGCGACCTGCCCGTCGGGACCGACGACCTCGATGGTGGCGTCGACGACTCCGGTCGGCACGCTGCGCACGGTCTGGGACCAGCGCAATGCCACCGGTGTGATCAATCCGCCGCCGTTCAGCGCGATGGTCGCGACCACCTTCTCGGACCCCGGGGTTTCGAAGTACCCGACGTTCTGCGGGCTTCGGACTTCGATCACCTGCAGCAGTTGTGCACCGGTCGTGGGTCGCAGTACCCGCACCCGGTACACGGAGGCCGGGTGCTGCGACGAGCCGAACGGCCAGTCGCTCTGGTAGAAGCTGAGCTCGATCACGTCGACCCAGTTTTTGGGTGCGGGCAGCGGCACATCCTTGATGTCGAACTCGTAGCGCCAGGTCGCGCTGTAGCCGGCGGGCTCGCTGCGCAGATCGGGCAGGGCGATCTGCCCGTAGCCGGCCCGCGGGCCCAGCGTCGCCGGGATGTTGACGATCGTCGTGGCGGTGTGGGGGCCGGGCAGCCGGATGTCTTCGCCCTCACGGCAGTTGCCGGTCCCGGGCAGTGTGCCCTGGTTCATGAGTTCCGGGGCGAGGGCGTCCAGCACCTCGCCGTCGCCGACCAGCTCGAACCAGGCCTGGAACCGCTTCGGGGCCGGCACGGGAGGAGGGCTCGAGATGCGGTTCAAATGGACCGGCTGCGGCGGGCAGGGCGGGAAGGAGGCGAGGGCGAGCGGCGACCAGGCGGCGAGCAGCAGAGGGAGGGCGATACGACGGTACATGAAGGGTGTCCGGTCTTGGGTGTGTGACAGAACGAGCGCAAACCGTCTCCGGAACGGATCAACGGTCCGGCGCGGCAGGAAGGGAGAGCTCGAAACTGCGGATGGCTTCAGCCAGATCCTCCGGCAGCGGCTTCTCGATCGTTCGCCACAGGGCGGGTACCGCGTCCAGCTCGGCCTGGGCCTCGGCGCGTCGGCCCAGCGCCCGGGCGGCCCGGGCCAGCTCCAGACGCAGATGGCTCAGCCGTTCGGCGTCGCTGCTGTCCTCCGGCGCGCTGGGCGGCGAGGACAGTTGCTCCAGGCATTCGCGGTGATGCCCGAGGGCATTCAGGCTCCGCGCCCAGGCCAGTTCGAAGGTCAGCACGTCGGCATGGGCGCGCGAAGCGGCCCGGCGCCCGATCATCACCGCCTGCGCGAAATGCGGTTCGGCCAGATCCAGGCGGCCGCGCAGGTTGCGGTGGAACACGCCGACGTTGTACTCGGCGTAGGCGCGCGGGATCGAGGTCGGCGCCAGCCGGGTGCGCTGGATCGCGTAGGCCCTGGCGATCAGGGCGTCCTGCTCCTGCCGGTCCTCGCTGATCCCGATCACGTGCAGGTAGGCCCGCGCCGCTTCCAGCGAGTTCTCGCCGTACAGTCGCTCGGCGGTGCTCCGCAGTTCGCCGATCACCGCGGCCCGCTCGGCGCGGAGCTCGGCGTCCATGTCGGACCGTTCGCGCATCGCGCGCACGATCAGCAGCAGCGCGTGGATCTGCAGCGCCGGTTCGTGCTGCCGCAACTGCGTGCGGTCGATCGACTCGCTGATCCGGCGTGCGTCGTCGGGCCGGTTCGCGCCCAGCAGGGCGTTGCCCAGATCGACCTGCAGGCGCAGCGCCTCGGCCGGATCGAGCGCGCGGCCGTAGCGCTGCCATGCCTGCTCCAGCGCCCGCGCCGAGTCGCCGAACTGCGAACGCCGCATGTACAGCCGTTGCCGCAGCCGCGCCGCCTGCACCTGTTGTTCGGGGGTGCGCGCGAGCCGGCGGATCTCCTGCAGCGCGGCATCCAGCGCCGGGCCGTCGTCCTCCAGCTGGATCCGGTTCGCCAGATGCAGATTGCGCGCGCGCCAGCGCACCTCCGGATCGACCTCAGCCAGCGCTTCGATCGCCGGCGCATGCGCGCGCCACAGCGCATCGCTCTCGCGCTGCAGACCCATGCCGGCGTTGCTCTCCGCCAGCAGCAGGGCGAGATCGGCCTGCACGTCGCGCTGACCCTCCAGCGCGTCCAGCCGGCGCGCGCCGCGTTCGATCAGATCGCGCGCCAGCAGCCCGGCCTCATCCGCGCGGCTGGGGTCGGCCGACTCGAAGGTATCGCGCATGAACGCCGCGACCGCGCGGGCGCGATCGCGATCGATCTCCGAGCGCTGGCGCGCCGCTTCCGCGGCGTCGCGCTGCACGCGCAGGGCCGTGGCCTGCCACAGCGTCACCGCCAGCGCGATCAGCACGCTGCCGGCGGCCGCGGCGCCCAGCGCCACCGGCAGCCGGTTGCGGCGCAGGAACTTGCCCAGCCGATACAGCCGGTCGCCGCGCGCGATCGCGATCGGATGTCCGGACAGCCAGGCGCGCAGGTCGCGCGCCAGATCGCCGACCTCGGCGTAGCGTTCGGCCGCGTCCTTGCGCAGGCAGTGGGCGACGATCGCATCGAGTTCGCCGCGCAGCGCGCGCGGCGCGATCGCCGCGTCGACTCCGGCCGGCGCGCTTTCCGCCGCCATGGCGTCGAACGCCGCGCCGCGCGCGGTCGTGCGTTCGCGCTGCAGCGCCTCGCTCATCTTCGGCGGCGGCACTTCCAGGATCTCGCGCTGCAGCGCGTGCGGCGGACGCTGCGGCCGCTCGAACGGCAGGAACCCGCACAGCAGTTGATGCAGCAGCGCGCCCAGCGCGTACACGTCGGTGGCGACGGTGACGCGCTCGCCGCGGATCTGCTCCGGCGCCGCGGTCATCGGCGAGAAGAAACGGTCCTGCAGCGCGGTGTGGCCGTCGCCTTCGGTCGGCGCCAGCGATTTGGCGATGCCGAAATCCAGCAGTTTCACGTGCCCGGCCTCGTCGACCAGCACGTTGCTGTCCTTGAGGTCGCGGTGGATCACCAGGTTGCGGTGCGCATACTGCACCGCGTCGCACAACTGCAGGAACAGTCCGATGCGCTCGCGCGCATCGAGCCCGCGGGCCGCGCTCCACGCGCACAGCGTTTCGCCGGGCACGAACTCCATCGCCAGCCACGGCGTGCCGTCGTCCAGTTCGCCGCCGTCGAGGATGCTGCAGATGTTGGGATGCCGCAGCTGCGCCAGGATCCGCCGCTCCTGCGCGAAACGTGCGCGCGCCGCGGCGTCGGCGGTGAAGCGCGGCATGATCTTGATCGCGACCTGCTGTTCGAAGTCGCTGCGGCGCTCGCCCAGATAGACCACGCCCATGCCGCCGCGGCCGATCTGGCGCAGCAGCCGGAACGGGCCGATGTCGCTGATGTCGCCGACCGGGTCGGCCGCGTCGACGCTGCCCATCACGTTGCGCGCGGTATGCGCGCCGTAGGCCACGTCGATCTCCAGCAGCCGGCGCAGGCGCGCCGCCAGCGCCGGCTCGGCCCGCTCCAGCGCCTCCAGCCGCTGCGCGCGGGCCGCGTCGTCCAGCTCGCACAGTTCCTCGAACAGCGCGCCTTCGTCCCGCACGTCCTGGTCCTGCATGTTCTGGTCCTGCACGCCCTCGCCGACCGTCCCTGTCGTCTCCTCCGGTTCAGTCATCGACCGCCGGCTCCGCGTCGAAATGGTCGATCAACCAGGCGCGCGCGTAGCGGTAGTGGCGGATCACCGTCGCCCGCGACAGTCCCATCGTCTCGGCGACCTGCTCGTTGGTCAGGCCGGCGAAGAATTTCAGTTCCACCACCTGCGCCGCCGCCTCGTGCCGGGTCGCCAGCACGGTCAGCGCCGCGTCCACCGCGATCCAGTCCACGGTGTCGTCGATCGGCGCGGCGACATCGTTCTCGATCTTGTCCAGGCGTTCGAACGGCAGCCCGCCGCCCCGTTTCTCGGCGCTGCGCCGACGCAGGTAGTCGACCACGATGTTGCGCACGATCCGCGCCGCCAGCGCATAGAAATGCTCGCGGTTGTTGAACCGACCGGGGAAGTCGTGCATCAGCGCGATGTACGCGTCCTGGGCCAGGTCCGAGGCCTGCAGGGTCAGGCCGTTGCGGCCCTGCAGCTGATGCGCGGCCAGCCGCACCAGCTTCGGCCACAGCGCCGCGGCCAGCGCCTCCAGCTCGGGCTTGTCCACCGAGCCGCGCCGATTGATCAGATCCGTGAGATTGGCGGGGGGACCCGAGGACATCGGGACTGCGCTCCGGGAGACGCCCGCGGCCTTCCTCGCGGCCTGCAAGACGTCGGGTGGGCGACTCCGTCCCTGGAGCGGTCCGGCCCGGGTCGCCCGGTGCCGCGATCGATGATAACCCGTCAGTCGGCGGCCACACCCAGCTCCCGCAGCAGGCCGTCGGCCCGCTCCACCTCGGCCAGCATCCACAGCAGATAACGGATGTCCACGCTGATGTTGCGCGACACGGCCGGGTTGAAGCCGAAGTCCCCGGCCACGTTCTCCCAGACCCGGTCGAAGTTGATCCCGACCAGCCGGCCGCGGCCGTCGATCACCGGGCTGCCGGAATTGCCGCCGCTGGTGTCGCCGTCGGCCAGGAAATTGACCCGCTGCGCGCCCGCTCCCGGGGCCTGCGCCGCCCGGCGGACCGCCTCGGGCAGGTCGAAGGGCTCGCGGCCGGTGTGTTTCTCCAGCGCGCCCGCCAGGGTCGTGAAGGGGGTGTAGACCAGACCGTCGCGCGGCGCGTAGCCCTGGACGTGGGCGAAGCTGATCCGCAGGGTGCCGTTGGCGTCGGGCGCGATCGGCTGCCCGGCGTGCGCCGCCACCGCGCGCCGCCACGCCGGGCGATGCAGCGACGCACGCGCGCTCCAGCCGCGTTCGCGCTCGCGCAGGGCGCGCAGCTCGCGGTTCCAGGCCAGACCGAAATCCAGCAGCGGATCGCCCAACGCCGCCAGCGCGTCGGGCGTCGCGCCGACCAGCGCCTCGCGACGCTCCGGATCGAGCAGCGGCGAGGCCGCGTACATGCGGTCGATCGCGGCCTCGATGCCGGCCGCATCCAGACCGCCGAAACGCGCATCGACCGCGGCGATGCGCTGATCCGCCGCCAGCGCCAGCGCGCGCCGCACCAGCGCCGCGAACACCCGGCGGTCGGCCGGCGCGAAATAATTGCGCTGCTCGCTGCGCAGCCGTTCGCGCAGCCGCGGCAGTTCCGCCTCGGTGAAGCCCGACGCGCGCGCGCCGTCGGGCTTGTCGCGTTCGATCGCCAGATGCCCCAGCGTCGCCCCGAAATACAGGCCCTTGGGCAGCGGCGGAATGCCGCCGGGTACGCTCTCGGTGCCCATCGGCACGAGGTTGAGCAGGAAATCGCGCTCCCACGTCGCCTCGCGTTCGGCCAGCACCGCGCGCAGTGCGTCGCGCGCGACCGTCGCATCCGCATGCGCCGCATGTTTCGCCGCCCACGCCGCCACCGCATCGTCCTGCGCGGCCTGCCGCGCCACGGTGCGGCCGCGATCGAGGCCCGCGATCTGCCCCTGCGCGTTCTTGTAGCGGTTGTGGATGCTCTTGAGATTGGCCGCGACCGCGATCTTCCCCGTCGGGTCCTCGCCGCCGGCGCGCTCGAGAATCGAGATCCATTCGCCGAACAGATCCTCGCGGCGCACGAAGAAACGTTCGCGACGCTCGCGCATTTCCTCGGCGATCAGCGCGCGCCAGGTGATGCCCGGATAGCCCAGCACCATCACGAAATCGCCCTCGTCCACGCCGCGCTTCGAAATCGGGAAGAAGAACTCCGGCGCGTACGGGCGATTGCCCTCGGCACGATCCGCAGGTCTCCCGTCGGCGCCGACGTAGGCGCGCGCGATCGCGAAATCGCCGGTATGGCGCGGCCACGACCAGTTGTCGATCTCGCCGCCGTATTCGCCCACGCCGCGCGCCGGCGCATAGACCAGACGCACATCGCGCAGTTCGATCGATTCGATCAGGGTGTAGGTCACGCCGTCGTCGAATGCCGCCACCCGGCACTTCACGTCCGACTGTTTGCGGCATTCGGCCACCAGCGCCTTCTGCGCCGCGTCGATCGCCTGCAGTCGCGCCGCAGGATCGCTGCCCGCCGGCACCGCCGCCAGCACCTGCGCGGTGACATCGGTGAAGCGCCGCGGAATCTCCACCCGCACATTGCTGCCGGGCAATTCCTCCGCCGCGCTGCGCGCCAGGAAGCCCTGCGTGATCAGATCGCGCTGCGGAGTGCTGTGTTCCTGCACCACGTTGAACAGACAGTGGTGATTGGTGACGATCAGCCCGGTCGCGGACACGAACGCGCCGGTGCAGCCGGCGATGTTCACCGCCCCGGTCAACAGCCCGGTCCCGCGCTTCGCGTCCCACAGCGCCGACGGCGGCATTTGCAGCCCCTGCTTGCGCAACCACTTCGCATCGATGTCGAGCACCTGCGCCGGTGTCCATTTGCCGTCGAGGGCGAGGGCCGGTGCGGCGATGAGAGAGAGCGCGGCGAAAGCGGCCAGGTGGGTTCGGGTCATGGGCGTGTCCTGTCGAAGGCGGGCGGGCGCCGGCAGATGGTAACGGCTCGCCGCGCGCGGCGGCGGCCGTCGCGGGTCAGACGTCACTGGTCGGACGTCACTGGTCAGACGTCACTTGTCAGGCGTCACTTGTCAGAACAGGTCGCCCCGCCTGTATTTCGGATAGGTCCCTTCCGCCCTGGCGGTTGCGATGATGCGTTCGGCGGCCTCGCGCGCGATCGCATTCAGCTCGGAATCCGGCGCGAAGACGGCCGCGATGGATGACCCGGGGATGTCGATGTCCGCCGCGCGCGGTTTTTCGCTTCTGATCTCGGCGATGGCCTCTTCGGCCGCCGCGACCGCTGCGGCTGTTTCCGCCGCCATGGACGCATTCTCCGCGTTGCGCTCGATGAGATCGGCGACTTCCGCGCACAACAGTTGCGATCGGTCGCGCTCCGCATACGGGCTGTCCGGCTGTTTCACCTCTGCGCAGGCGGCGGCGTAGGCCGCGCGGTCGGCCGCGAGCCGCTTCACTTCGGCATCGAAGTTGTAGAAAAACCCCCTCCCATCCTGCAAAATTCCGACCACTCACGCAAGGGATGCGGCAATGGCGCGCTACCGACCTGTCGATATGAGTCCGCGGCTGCTGCCGGTGGTGCTGTCGGAGCA
>JBIJBH010000329.1:0-4711 GCA_044345315.1 Lysobacteraceae bacterium | reverse complement strand
CGTCGGCGAGGAACACCACGGTGCGCGCGATTTCCGAGGGTTTGCCGACGCGGCCGACCGGGATCCGCTCGATGATGTCGGCGCGGATGTCCTCGGGGATCGTCAGCACCAGCGCGGTTTCGCAATAGCCGGGCGAGATCGAATTCACGGTGACGCCCTTGCGCGCGACTTCGCGGGCGAGGGCCATGGTGAAACCGTGCATGCCGGCCTTGGACGCGGCGTAGTTGGTCTGCCCGAACTGGCCGGTCTGGCCGTTGATCGAGCTGATGTTGACGATCCGGCCGAAGCCGCGGGCGATCATGCCGTCGACCGCGTGCCGGCACATGTTGAACACGCTGTCGAGGTTCACGTTCATCACCGCGTCCCACTGCGTCTTGTCCATCTTGCGCAGGGTGCCGTCGCGGGTGATGCCGGCGGCGTTGACCAGGATGTCGAGCGCGCCGTGTTCGGCTTCGATCTTGCGCACCAGCGCGCCGCAGGCGTCGAAATCGCCGGCGTCCAGCGGCTCGAAGCGGATGTCGAGCCCGGCGGTGTCGCGCTCGAACTCGGCGATGCGTTCGCTGCGGCTGCCCAGGTCGGCGGCGATCACGCGGCACCCTGCACGGGCCAGCGCCCGGCAGATGTCGGTGCCCAGCCCGCCGATGCCGCCGGTGACGACGGCCACGCGCTTGTCGGTCATGGAATCCCCTGTGGAATGCGTTGTGTCGGTGTCGGAGGTCGGTCGCGGGACGACCGCGGCCGTGCGCGGCGGGGCCGCGCGCGGATCTGCGTCGCGGTCATTCCTCGCGCGGTTTGGTGCCGCCGGTGGCGGCCTTGTCGCGCGGTTTGGGCGAGGCGCTGCGGCCCATGGCGCCGATCAGGTTGTGCTGGAACTCGCGCCACATCTCGAGATTGCGCTCGGTGAGCTGGTTCATCATCGTCCACGGGGTCTGGCCGATCAGGCCGCCCATCTGCTGCCGGAACTGCTGCTGCTGTTCGAGGAAGATCTGCATCGAGCGTTCGAGGTAGTTGCCCATGAAGCCCTGCATCGAATCGCCGTAGAAACGGATGATCTGGCTGAGCAACTGGGTCGAGAGCACCGGCTCGCCGTCCTGCTCGTGCTCGGCGATGATCTGCAGCAGGACCTGGCGCGTCAGGTCTTCCCCCGACTTGGCGTCGCGCACCTCGAAGTCCTCGCCGTCCACGATCAGCTGACGCACGTCCTCGATCGTGATGTAGCTGGAAATCTTGGTGTCGTAGAGGCGGCGGTTCGGATACTTCTTGATGATCCGCGTGACGGCCATGGAGCCATTACTCTAAAGAAGGCGATTCGCGAGCATGGCGCAGGCGGCCGCGGCTTGCAACTCGTCGGCCGGCCGCTGCCGTCCGGCGGGGGACGGCAGGGGGAAAGGGTGACCCGGTTCACATTCGGGCGTTTGCTGTCAGGCTGCTTTGCTCCCTCCCCTTCAAGGGGAGGGCCGGGGAGGGGATGGGTCGCCTTGCGCCTCGTTCGCTTTGGTCATGATCACCGACAGGTCCGGATCAACCCATCCCCACCCCAACCCTCCCCTTGAAGGGGAGGGAGAGAGCGCAGGGCAGGATCTCGCTTCTGCCGAGGTTGATCGGGCTCACCAGCCCATGTGGTGGCCGCCGTTGATGTCCAGATTGGAGCCGGTGATCCAGGCGGCGCGTTCGTCGGCCAGGAAGGCCACGCCGTAGGCGATCTCGTCCGGGGTGCCGAGGCGGCCGGTCGGGATGTCGGCGACGATCTTGGCGCGGACTTCCTCCGGTACCGCCATCACCATGTCGGTGGCGATGTAGCCGGGGGAGATCGTGTTCACGGTGATGCCGAGCTTGGCGTTCTCGCGGGCCAGGGAGATGGTGAACCCGTGCATGCCGGCCTTGGCTGCGGCGTAGTTGGCCTGGCCGTACTGGCCCTTCAGACCGTTGATCGAGCTGATCTGGATGATCCGTCCCCACTTGCGCTCGCGCATGCCGTCGATCACCGGGCGGGTGACGTTGAACACCGAGTTGAGGTTGGTGTTGATGACGTCCTGCCACTGCTGGGCGGTCATCTTGTGGAAGGTGCCGTCGCGGGTGATGCCGGCGTTGTTGACCAGGATGTCGATCGGACCGAGCTGGCGTTCGACCTCGCGGACCATGGCCTCGGCTTCCGTCGGCGAGGTCACGTCGCCCTTGGCCAGCGCGATCTCGTAGCCCTCGGCCTTGAGCTGCTGCTGCCAGGCGCGGGCCTTGTCCTCGTTGCGGTAGTTGGTGGCGACACGATGGCCCATGTCGGCCAGCCGCTTGCAGATCGCGGTGCCGATGCCGCCGGTGCCGCCGGTCACGAGTGCGACGCGAGATGTCATGTGGGGCTCCCCTTCCAAAGGTGGTGGTGTGTGGATGGTGCGACGGTGGCCGCGATGTCGATCGCGACGGGCGGTCGGGCTCCGGCCGGCGGCACGGGCTCGATTCTAGGCATCGTCGTTGGCGCCGCCATTGTGCAGTGCGGCGAGCGCGGTCGGTTTGCGCGGGATCAGACTGGGATCGAATTCAGGCACCGCACGCATCAGTATGGTCGCGACCTCGCCCGCGGCCGCCAGCATCGACGCCGGTTGACCAAGCGCGCGCCAGGCAGCACGCAGCGCCGGCAGCGGGTCGGCGGCGTCCACCGGCAGCGCGGCCATCGACTTCGACAGCTTCTGTCCATGCGCGTCCAGGATCAGCGGCAGATGCGCGTAGGCGGGTGTCGGCAGCCCGAGCGCGCGCTGCAGCAGGATCTGCCGCGGGGTCGAGTCGAGCAGATCGGCGCCGCGGACGATGTGGGTCATGCCCTGTTCGGCGTCGTCGACCACGACCGCCAGTTGATAGGCCCAGTAACCGTCGGCGCGCAGCAGCACGACATCGCCGACCGCGGTGTCGACGTCCTGGACGATGCGGCCGTGCAGGGCGTCCTCGAACGCGACCCGGCTGCCGTCGGCCACGCGCAGACGCACGGCGGTCTCCTGCCGGCCCGGCGCCGGCGGTGCGCAGGCGCGGTGCACGCCGCCGCTGGCGGCCAGGGCGCTGCGGCTGCAGGGGCAGGGGAAGGCGAGGCCGGCGGCGAGCAGGCGATCGAGCGCAGCGCGGTAGTGCGCGCCGCGCGCGCTCTGGCGCAGCACCGGGCCGTCGGAGACCAGGCCGAAGCCGGCGAGGGTGCGCAATTGCGCCTCGGCGGCGCCGGCCACCTCACGCGGTGGGTCCAGATCCTCAATCCGCACCCACCATTCGCCGCCGGCGCGGCGCGCCATCAGCCAACTGCCGAGCGCCGCGACCAGCGATCCGAAATGCAGCGGCCCGGTCGGCGAGGGCGCGAACCGGCCGCGGTAGGCGGGCGCCGTGCGGACGACGGGCGTTCGGGCCACCGGTTGTCGCAAATCTGTCACAAGCGTGTCTGCCGGCTGAATCGTTCGCGGGTCCGGGGGGATCGGTCGGCCTCGGCCGGCTTGAAACCGCCGGTTGCCGCCACAGCTTAGCGGCTGCGCCGCGACCTGCCGCGGAAAGGATATCGACCATGTTCAAACGCGTCTCTCTGTTCATCGCCACGAACCTTGCCGTGATCGCGGTGTTCTCGGTGGTCTGGATGGTGCTCAGCCGGTTCTTCGGCCTCAGCACCTTCACCAGCGAGTACGGCGTCAACTACGGCGGCATGCTGGTGTTCTGCGCCGTGTTCGGCTTCGGCGGCGCCTTCATTTCGCTGCTGATGTCCAAATGGGTCGCCAAGCGCGGCACCGGGATGATGGTGATCGAGCAGCCGCGCAACGAAGTCGAGCGCTGGCTGGTCGAGACCGTCCGCCGCCAGGCGCAGCAGGCCGGCATCGGCATGCCCGAGGTCGGCATCTACGACGCCCCCGAGATCAACGCCTTCGCCACCGGCGCCAGCCGCAACAAGGGTCTGGTCGCGGTGTCCACCGGCCTGCTGCGGGCGATGGACAAGGACGAGGCCGAAGCGGTGCTCGCGCACGAGGTCAGCCACATCGCCAACGGCGACATGGTGACCATGACTCTGCTGCAGGGCGTGCTCAACACCTTCGTGATGTTCTTCGCCCGGATCATCGGCAACATCGTCGACCGGGTGATCCTGCGCAACGAGGAAGGCCCGGGCATCGGTTACTTCGCGACCGTACTGGTGCTCGACATCGTGTTCGGCATCCTCGCCAGCATCATCGTGATGCGCTTCTCGCGCTGGCGCGAATTCCGCGCCGACGCCGGCGCCGCCGCGCTCGCCGGCCGCGGCAAGATGATCGCCGCGCTGGAGCGGCTGTCGATGACCTACGGCGAAAGCACCCTGCCCAAGCAGGTCGCCGCGTTCGGCATCTCCGGCGGCGTCGGCCACGGCCTGCGCCGGTTGTTCCTGAGCCACCCGCCGCTGGAGGAGCGCATCGCGGCGCTGCGCAGCGCCTCGGTGAAGTCGGGGCTGCCGGTGGTGGCCTGATCGCGGGGCCACGGCTTCCCTAACAGGGTGTTGAAAAACGCGCTTCATGCGCTTTTGACTCGCCGCATCCCTGCGGCTCGCCGCTTCGCGGCCCGCTGGCGCGGTTCGCACCGGCTCCGGCCGGTGCGGTCAAGTCGCGAGTCCGGCACAGGTCCGGACTCGCTCCCGACGAATCAATCGCTTACGCGCTTGCTTCGTCGTCGCAGCCATCCATGGCTGCGTTATCAGGCTGTTTTTCAACAGCCTGCTGGGGGATTG
>JBIJBH010000328.1:0-4713 GCA_044345315.1 Lysobacteraceae bacterium | reverse complement strand
TCGGCTGGCAGGGCATGGCGTTGATCATCGCCTACTGCGTCGCCCGTTTCCTCCCTGGCAAGCCGCGCGATTCGAACGACGAACTGTGCAAGGCGCAGTCGGACGAGGCCACCGGCGCCGTTCTGCGCAATGTCTTCTTCCCGCTGTATCCGAATGTCGCGTTCGATGCGATCAGGCAGCTCGAAGCGCTGTTCGAGACCCTGCCGAGCAAGCAGGACGTACCGGTCGCCAACTGCACGCCGGTCGACCTGGACTGCCGTATCGCGATCTATCGGGCGACCCTGGGGCTGGAGAATCTGCCGCCCTGCGCCGGCGGCCCCGACCACTGACGCAACGATGTCCGCTGTCTGATGGACACCATCAGGCAGGCCCCGTCTCCGACGCGATTGGCGACCGGAGACGGGGCTGGCGGACGATCGCTTCCTGCGACCGCACTCCCTGATGCCCCTGCGATGGAGTCCTCAATGCAGACAGACATTCAAGCGTCCGAGACCGCTTCCGGCGGTTGCTGCGGACGCTCCGGAACGCCCCAGACCGCCGCCCGCGCGACGACGCCGGACGCCAGCATCAGCCTGCAGGCGTTTCGCGAATTCACGACTCTCGACGAAGGCCGCGCCGCGCTCGCTGCGCTGCTGAATCTGCCGCAGCCGGTCGATGCCGACGTGCTGATCAGCGCGATCGAGGATGCCGACTACGCCCGCAATCTGATCGTTTCGCGCAACACTCCAGCCTTCCTCCAGCACCTGCTGTCGCATCCGCCGAAGCGCGCCGATCGCTCCCCGGCCCAGCCCAGTGGCGAACTGCCGAGCGATGCGGCCCTGGTCGCGAAAGCGGCCAAGTCCCTCTGGGCCTGGGCGAAGTCGGGCATGGAGATGGTCTCCGACGAGATCTACCAGCAGCGGTTGTCGGCGTGCTCGGTTTGCCCGCACCACGTCGAGCCCCCGCAGCGCATGGTCTACAAGCTCGCCGGTGCCTCAGGCCGCACCGTCTGCGATCTCTGCGGCTGCGTCACCGCGAGGAAAGCGCGACTGCCGCACGAAACCTGCCCCGCCGAAGACCCGCAACGGCCGGGATTCAGTCGCTGGGCCGAACCCAAGGTTTGACGCCTGCAGATGGGCTTCGGGCCGTTCGGAACGCTGCGCAGGGCGCTGCCGCCAAGCGCCCGGGCGTGGCGGCCGCAATCACGCCCGTTTGCGGCCCCGGCTCAGGCGGCTCCGGCTCAGGTCGCCAGATTGATCCAGGTCGCCTTCACTTCGGTGTATTTCTCGAAGGCGTGCAGCGACTTGTCGCGGCCGTTGCCGGACTGTTTGTAGCCGCCGAACGGGGCGGTCATGTCGCCGCCGTCCCAGTAGTTGACCCAGACGCTGCCGGCGCGGAGTTTGCGGGCGACCCGATGCGCACGGCCGATGTCGCGGGTCCAGACCCCGGCGGCGAGGCCATACTCGCTGTCGTTGGCCATGCGCAGGGCGTCGGCCTCGTCATCGAAGGCGATCACCGACAGCACCGGACCGAAGATCTCCTCGCGGGAAATGGTGTGGTCGTGGGCGACGTCGTCGAACACGGTCGGCTCGATGTAGCAGCCGCCCGGGACCACGTCCGCGCGCCTGCCGCCCAGCACCAGCCGGGCACCCTCGGCCTGGCCGCGGGCGATGTACTCCAGCACCCGCGCGGTCTGACCTTCGTCGACCATCGCGCCCATCGGCGCACCGGGATCCAGCGGATGCCGCGGCTGCATCGCTCTGCCCGCCTCGACCACCGCGGCGACGAAGGCGTCCTTGATGCTGCGTTCGACCAGCAGCCGCGACGCCGCGGTGCAGACCTCGCCCTGGTTGTAGAAGATGCCGGAGGCCGCGGCCTTCGCCGCCTGGGCGAGGTCCGGGGCGTCGGCGAAGACGATGTTCGGGCTCTTGCCGCCGCATTCCATGTAGGCGCGTTTCATGTTGGAGCGCCCGGCGCACTGCAGCAGATGGCGGCCGACGGCGGTCGAACCGGTGAAGACCAGCCCGTCCACGTCCATGTGCAGGGCCAGCGGCTCGCCGGCGCCCTTGCCGAAGCCGGGCACCACGTTGAGCACGCCGGCGGGAATGCCCGCCTCCATCGCGATCTCGGCCAGACGCAGCGCGGTCAGCGGCGATTTCTCCGAGGGCTTGAGCACGACCGAGTTGCCCATCGCCAGCGCCGGCGCGATCTTCCACACCGCCATGAGCATCGGGAAGTTCCAGGGCACGATCGCCCCGATCACACCCAGCGGCTCGCGGGTCACCAGACCCAGCTCGTCCGGTCCGGTGGCGGCGACCTCGCCGTAGACCTTGTCGATCGCCTCGCCGGTCCAGCTCATGCAGCGGATGGTCGCGGCGACGTCGACCGCGCGCGCATCCGTGACCGGCTTGCCCATGTCCAGCGACTCGGTCACAGCCAGCTCATCCCCATATTTTTCAATGAGCTGCGCGAACTTGATGAGAATTTTCTTGCGATGCGTGGGCTTGGTCTCGGCCCAGGCGCCTGATTCGAAACTGCGTCGTGCGGCGGCCACGGCGCGATCGATGTCCTCGGCCTCGCACTCGGCCACCCGGGCCAGCACCCGGCCGTCGACGGGGCTGAGGCAGTCGAAGGTCCTGCCGCTCGCGGCATCGACGAAACGCCCGTCGATGAAAGCCTGGGTGCGCGGCTGCAGGGCGTCGGCGAGGGTTTGCCAACTGTCGCGGGTGCAGGGGGCGTTCATGCGCGGGATCCGGAATGAAGGGCTGGATGAGGGATCAGAAGGTGGGCGGCGTGTTCGCGCTGACGATGACCGCGTCGTCGGCGCCGAGGTTGCGGAAGCGGTGCGGCACGCGGCTCTCGAAGTAATAGGCCTCGCCCGGGCCGAGCACCCGGACCTGCTCGCCGACGGTCAGCTCGACCTGGCCCTGCACGATCACCCCGCCCTCCTCGCCCTCGTGGGCGAGCATGCTTTCGCCGGTGTCGGTGCCCGGCGGCATCACCTCGCGCAGGATGCACATCTGCCGCTGCGGGCGGCGCTGGCCGATCAGGAAATAGTGGATGTCGTTGTTGCCGACATCGGGCTGTTCCTCGCGGGCGTAGAACGGGTTGTCGTTCGGGCCGGCATCGAGATCGAGGGTGAAGAAGTCCGCCAGCGAGATCGGAATGCCGTCCAGCACTTTCTTGAGCGAACTGACCGAGGGGCTGACCTTGTTCTGCTCGATCAGCGAGATGGTGCTGTTGGTGACGCCGACCCGTTTCGCCAGCTCGCGCTGGCTGAGGCCCTTGGCTTTGCGGACGAGCTGGAGGCGTGCGCCGATGTCCATTGGGTTCCGTCGACTCTGATGTTGCGGGATACTTTACACACCCGGTCGCTGAATGCGTGTTTTGCCCCTTTCCGCATCGGTTGTAAAGTTTTTTCAACGCGCTAAGCTTGGCCCGACGCCCCCGGCCCATGGCCGCCTCAGGAGCTTGCCCGATGCGCGATACCCCGCCCGCCTCCGACGACTACGCCGCGCACTACGCCGGACAGGCGACCCGCCAGCCCGAGGCCATGGACGCCTTCTGGATGCCGTTTTCGGCCAATCGCCAGTTCAAGGCCAATCCCCGGCTGCTGGCCAGCGCCGACGGCATGTTCTACCGCTCGGTCGACGGCCGCGAGATCCTCGACGGCACCGCCGGGCTGTGGTGCTGCAACGCCGGCCACGCCCGGCCGCGGATCGTCGAGGCCGTTCGCCAACAGGTCGCGACCCTCGACTTCGCGCCGACCTTCCAGATGGGCCATCCCCTGCCCTTCGCGCTGGCCGAACGGCTGGCGGCGATCGCGCCGACCCACCTCAATCGCGTCTTCTTCACCAACTCGGGTTCGGAGGCGGTCGATACCGCGCTCAAGATCGCCATCGCCTACCACCGTGCCCGCGGCGAAGGCCAGCGTACCCGGCTGATCGGCCGCGAAAAGGGCTATCACGGCGTCGGCTTCGGCGGCATCTCGGTGGGCGGCCTGCCCAACAACCGCAAGTTCTTCGGCAGCCTGCTGCCGGGCGTGGACCATATGCGCCACACCCTCGACCTCGGCCGCAACGCCTTCAGCCGCGGTCTGCCCCAGCACGGCGCCGAGCTGGCCGACGATCTCGAACGCCTGGTCGGGCTGCACGACGCCAGCACGATCGCGGCGGTCATCGTCGAACCGGTGGCCGGTTCCGCAGGCGTGGTGCTGCCGCCCGTGGGTTACCTGCAGCGGCTGCGCGAGATCTGCGACCGCCACGGCATCCTGCTGATCTTCGACGAGGTCATCACCGGTTTCGGCCGGGTCGGCAAGGCCTTCGCCGCGGAACGCTTCGGGGTGATGCCGGACATGATCACCTGCGCCAAGGGCCTGACCAGCGGCACCGTGCCGATGGGCGCGGTGTTCGTGTCCGATGCCATCCAGCAGGCCTTCATGCACGGTCCGGACAACCTGATCGAGCTGTTCCACGGCTACACCTATTCGGGCCATCCGCTGGCCTGCGCCGCGGCGCTGGCGACCCTCGACACCTACGCCGAGGAAAATCTGTTCGAGAAGGCGATCGAGCTGGAGTCGTACTGGGCCGACGCGATCCATGGCCTGCGCGACCTGCCGAACGTGATCGACATCCGCAACGTCGGCCTGATCGGCGCGATCGAGCTGGCCCCGCGCCCGGGTGCGCCGGGCACCCGCGCCTACGACGTGTTCACGCGCTGCTTCCACCGCGAAAA
>JBIJBH010000026.1:0-16217 GCA_044345315.1 Lysobacteraceae bacterium | reverse complement strand
GTGCGCGCCGCTGCGGTCGATGTCGCGCCAGGCGCGGCTCGGCAGGCCGCCGTCGGGCGATGCAAAGGTCCAGTGGCCGGCGAATTCGCCGGACGCGATCGTGACGTCCTCGTGGGCGATCTGGTCCGGATGGCCACGCAGCCAGTCCAGGCGTTCGCGCACCTGCGCCCGGCCTTCGCGGCTGTCGCCGTAGCGCTCGTGCAGGGCCCGGGTGTAGGCGCGGACGATCACATCCTTCTGGATCGGATCGTCCCCGACCTGCACCAGCTGCGCGGAAAATCGGCCGGTGCCGTGCGTGTCCGGCGGCAGGCTGTCCTGCGCCGCTGCCGCGCCGATCGCGCCGGCCATCCCCAGGCCGACGGCGATCAATGGCGTCATGCACGCGGCGAAGACGCGCATCACGCAGCCGCTCGGCTCACAGGATCGAGAGCGTCTTTTCCTTGCGTTCGGCAAGACGCTTTTCGAGGTAGTGGATGTTCTGGCCGCCGGCCTGGAAGCCGGCGTCGGCCATGATCCGCTGCTGCAGCGGGATGTTGGTCTTGATCCCATCGACGACCATCTCGCTCAGGGCCACGCGCATGCGCGCGATCGCGGTGGCGCGATCCGGGCCGTGCACGATGAGTTTTCCGATCATCGAATCGTAGTTCGACGGCACCCGGTAGCCCTCGTAGATGTGCGAATCCACGCGCACGCCGGGGCCGCCGGCGGCATGGAAATGCTTGATCAGGCCGGGCGAGGGCAGGAAGCTGTCCGGGTCCTCGGCGTTGATCCGGCATTCGATCGCATGGCCGCTGAGCACGATGTCGCTCTGCCGGATCGTCAGCGGCTGGCCGGAGGCGATCAGCAACTGTTCCTTGACCAGATCGATGCCCGTGATCAGTTCGGTCACCGGATGCTCCACCTGGATGCGGGTGTTCATCTCGATGAAGTAGAAACGGCCGTTTTCGTAGAGGAATTCGAAGGTGCCGGCGCCGCGGTAGCCGATGCGGACGCAGGCCTCGGTGCAGATGCGGCCGATCTCGGCGCGCTGCTCCGGGGTGATTCCCGGCGCCGGCGCTTCCTCGACCACCTTCTGATGGCGGCGCTGCATCGAGCAGTCGCGCTCGCCGAGGTGGATCGCATTGCCCTGGCCGTCGGCCAGCACCTGGATCTCGACGTGGCGCGGATTCTCCAGGAACTTCTCCATGTAGACCTGTTCGTTGCCGAACGCGGCCTTGGCCTCGGTCTGGGTGGTCTGGATCGCACCGTGCAGCGCGGCTTCGGTATGCACCACGCGCATGCCGCGACCGCCGCCGCCGCCCGCGGCCTTGATGATCACCGGATAGCCGATCTCCTTCGCGATCCGCGCGTTTTCCTTCGGATCCTCGCCCAGCGGTCCGCCGCTGCCGGGTACGCAGGGCACGCCGGCGGACTTCATCGCCCGGATCGCCTCGACCTTGTCGCCCATCATGCGGATGGTATCGGCGCGCGGGCCGATGAAGATGAAACCGGACTTCTCCACGCGCTCGGCGAAATCCGCGTTCTCGCTGAGGAAGCCGTAGCCGGGGTGGATCGCCTGGGCGTCGGTGACTTCGGCGGCGGCGATGATCGCCGGCATGTTGAGATAGCTGTCCTTGGACGCGGCGGGGCCGATGCACACCGACTCGTCGGCCATGGCCACGTGCTTGAGGTTGCGATCGACGGTGGAATGCACCGCGACCGTCTTGATGCCGAGCGCGTGACAGGCGCGCAGGATGCGCAGCGCGATCTCGCCGCGGTTGGCGATGACGACCTTATCCAGCATGGGAGAGTCCTCAGCCGATGACGAACAGGGGCTGATCGAACTCCACCGGCTGGCCGCTCTCGCACTGGATCGCGAGCACGGTGCCGGAGACCTCGGCCTCGATCGGGTTGAACATCTTCATCGCCTCGACGATGCCGAGGGTATCGCCCTGCTTCACCGACTGGCCGACCTTCACGAACGGCGGCTTGTCCGGCGACGGCGAGGCGTAGAAGGTGCCGACCATCGGCGAACGCACGACGTGCCCGTCGGGCAGGTCGGAGGATGCGCGCTGGCCGCCGGTCGCGGCCTCCACCGGCGAGGCCATCGGCATCGGCGCGGCCGCGCGCGGGCTGTGCTCCAGGTGCAGCGGCGCCGGCGCCGGCACGCTCACCGCGACGCCGCCCTTGGGCACGCGCGCGAGGCGGACGGATTCTTCGCCTTCCTTGATCTCGATTTCCGCGAGGTTCGACTCTTCGAGGAGGTCGATGAGTTTCTTGATTTTGCGCAGGTCCATGTGTGCTCTCGGTTGTGATCGTCCGCACGTCGGGGTGCGGCTTCGTTTCAGGGGGATGCGGTGTCGAGCCGGCGGATCGCGGCGGTCAGCGCCAGGCCGTAGCTCAGCGGGCCGAACCCGGCCACCACGCCGACCGCCAGGTCGGTGAAGTAGCTGGTGTGGCGGAAAGGCTCGCGACGGTGGGGGTTGGACAGATGCACCTCGATGAACGGGATGCCGGTCGCGGCCAGCGCGTCGCGGATCGCCACCGAGGTGTGGGTGAAGGCAGCGGGATTGATCAGGATGAAGTCGATGTCCCCGCGCGCGGCCTGAATGCGTTCGACAATGGCGTGCTCGGCGTTGGACTGGAAGCTTTCCAGCGTGTGGCCGCCGTGGGCGCTGGCGCGCTCGGCGAGGTCGGCGTCGATCTGCGCCAGCGTGGCCGACCCGTAGATGTCCGGCTCGCGGGTGCCCAGCAGGTTCAGATTGGGGCCGTGGAGAACGAGCAGTCGCGCCATGAGGCGGGGTCCATCGCGTGGGCGGCCAGTCTGCGCGAAAGACGGAGAAGTGTCCAGATCGGCGAAGATCGCCAATTTTCAAGCGTTTGTTTGAAGCGATGACCTGATTCGGGTTGCCTCGATCGAGTGGGTGTCCCCGAAATAATGGGTGTCCCCGAAATCACCCCCAAATCATGCCCGGAAAGGGTGGCTCCCGAGGGGGGCCGGGTTTCGGGCCCGCAAAAAGTTACGGCCCCGGCATCGCTGCCTGGGGCCGTCGCCCTGCACGGGTTGTCTGGAGTGGCGCGACGGTCTGTCGCGGCCTGCGGTCCGGAAGGGGGCGTCCGTGCCGCGGTGAATGGGTGGTCCGGTCAGCGCTCCATCGAGGCTGCGCACAGCGTCGAAATGGTGACGGCGCAGTGGCGGGTGAGGCTGGCCACCAGCCGAGGGTCGGTCTCGTGTCCGCTCGCGGTCAGGATCACCATCTGGTGCCCCGGCCGCGGGACCCGCTGCACCACCGAGAGCCCGCCGTCGGTCTGCACGGTCAGTTCGCTGAAACCGTGCTGGCCAAGGTCGCGGGTCAGGGTCTCTGCCATGTTGGCCAGGGCGCTGGCGACCGCGGCCAGGCGCGGGGCGTCGAGCATCGGCGCCGCCGCGTGGGCGAGGTGGTGGCCTTCCAGGTTGGACAGGACGCAGGCCTGGCCGTCCGGAATGCCGGAGAGCATGCCGTGCATGGCACGGACGACGTCGTTGTAGCGGCTGTACTCGAAGTACTTGCCGAACAACCTGCTCTGCGCGGGGAACGGGACGGTATTGGCGCTCATGTCCGGTCGACCTGGTGGGCGGGAGGGCGCCGCAGCGCCCGCGTCGGGTTTGCGACCGAAACCGCGCCCCCACCAAGGGGAAAGCATTCTTCGTGCCAAGATCGCCCGGTTACGCCCGGGTCGTATGCGGAACCGGTGCGGAAACGACAATTCGTCGCAAAAACAAACGCTCCCCCGGTGTCGGCGCGGCGGACGTCCGGCTGCAGGCCGCTGACGGCAGGTGTCGCAGGGGGTCAGGGGGGTGCCGCGTTGTGTCGCATCCGTCCGCCGCGGCGGGTCGGGTCGGCTCAGCGCAGGGCGTCGGCGACGAAGCCTTCCAGCTCGCCGTGGACGAACGGCCCGATCCGGCGCGCCACCAGGCGGCCGTCGGGGCCGATCAGCACCGAGTAGGGCAGCGCCCCGCGGACATTGCCCAGGCGTACGCCGGCATCGGCCGGCCCCGGCGCATCGATCAGGATCGTGTAGTCCACCGGCACCCGGCGCAGGAAGTCGCGCACCGCCGCGGGGTCGTCCAGGGCGATGCCGATCACCTGCACGCCGTCCGGCCCCTGCGCGGCGCTGAAACGCTGCAGCTCCGGCATTTCCTCGATGCAGGGCGCGCACCAGCTGGCCCAGATGTTGATCAGCATCGGCCGTCCGCGCCAGGCGCCGGGCAGTTCGCGCGCCTGTCCGTCGAGATCGGGCAGCCGCAGCGGCGGCATCGCATCGCCGATGCGCGCGACCGGCGTGCCCGCCGGCGGCGCCGGCGCGTTCGATTCGAGCGCGCCCTGCAGCACGGTCTGCCCGGCCTCGGTACGCCAGATCGGCCCGGGGCCGTTGACCAGCAGGCCGGCGACGGCGCCGGCCACCGCGGCCAGCGCGGCGACGATCAGTACGGTACGGGTGTTCATCGCCGCATCCTCATCGCCGCGCGCTCAAGGATCCGTCCTGCCGCCCTGCGCGGCGCGCTGCAGCGCCCTGCGCACGAGCTCCGGCGTCAGCACGGTCGGCAGCACTTCGCCTTCGCCGCCGCCGCGCGGGTAGACCACGTACAGCGGCACGCCGACCGCGCGGTAGCGCTGCAGATAGGCGGTGATCGCCGGATCGACGTCGGTCCAGTCGCCGACCATGTACACCGCATCGGTCTCGGCCAGCGCTTCGCGGAAGCCGTCGCGTTCGAACACGGTCTTCTCGTTGGCCTTGCAGGTCACGCACCAGTCGGCGGTCATGTTCACGAGCACCACGCGGCCGGCGCCGCGCAGGTCGGCCAGACGCTGTTCGGAGAACGCCACCGAACCGTTCTCCGCATTCTGCGTCGCCGTGGCGGCGGTCTTGTCCGCGATCGGCAGGCGCGCGATCGACACCAGCGGCCAGACCGCGGCCAGCAGGGCCGCGATCGCCAGCACCCGGCTCCAGCGCGCGCCGTGGCGACGGCCGTGGGTCCAGGCCCAGGCCGCGAACGCCAGCGCCAGCGCGGCCAGCGCCCACCAGCCCACCGCATCGGCGCCGCGCTGGTTGGCCAGTACCCACACCAGCCAGATCGCCGCCAGATACATCGGGAAGGCGAGGATCTGCTTGAACGTCTCCATCCACGCGCCCGGGCGCGGCAGCCGCCGGGCCAGCGCCGGTATGAAGCCGACCAGCAGGAACGGCAGCGCCAGCCCGAGCCCGAGCGCGGCGAACACCAGCAGCGCCACCGCGGTCGGCGCGGTGAAGGCCCAGCCCAGCGCCGGGCCCATCAGCGGTGCGGTGCAGGGCGCGGCCACCACCACCGCGAGCACGCCGGTGAAGAAATCGCCGGCCGCGCCGCTGCGGCTGGCCAGACCGTGACCGAGACCGGTCCAGTGGCCGCCGACGTGCCAGACGCCGGAGAGGCTCAGACCGAACACGAACATCAGCAGGCCCAGCCCTGCGACCACCAGCGGCTGCTGCAGCTGGAAGCCCCAGCCCAGCGCCAGCCCGGCGTGGCGCAGCGCCATCGCCAGTGCGCCCAGGGCGAGAAAGCTCGCCAGCACCCCGGCCGTGTACCACAGCGCGTGCGCGCGCTGTCGCTGCGCGCTTTCGCCGCTCTCGACCAGGCCCAGCACCTTCATCGACAGCACCGGCAGCACGCACGGCATCAGATTGAGGATGAGGCCGCCGAGCAGCGCCGCGAGCAGCGCCAGCGCGAGATTCGCCTGCAGCCCGAACAGGCGAGCGCCGCCGGCGCCGACCGGCGGCGGCGTGCGCGCGACCTCGGCGCCGCTGTCCGAGGCATTGCCGGCGGGCGTGTCGGTGGCGCCGGCGGTCCCGTTCGCGGGTGCGGCCGGCGTCGCCGGGTCGTCGTCGCCGAGCGCGGCGATCGCTTCGGCCACCGTCGGTGCGGCCGGTTCCGTGGGCGTGGCGGCCGCGGCCGGCGCCGCGCGCACCTCGCCGCGCGGCACCGCGATGCGCAGCGTGCGGGTCATCGGCGGATAGCAGATGCCGTTGTTCTGGCAGCCCTGGAAGGTCGCGCGCAGGGTCACGGTCTGCGCGTCCGGCCGCGTGCGGACCAGTGGCAGCGGCAGGTCCACCGCGTCGAAGTACACGATGACGTCGCCGAAGTGCTCGTCGCGATGCGAGACCCCCGGCGGCCAGCGCGGCTTGCCGGCGGCGATGCCCTCGCCCTCGACCCGGAAACTGCTGCGGTCGCGATACAGGTAATAGCCCGGCGCCGGCACGAAGCGCAGCAGCAGGGTGTTGCCGTCGCCGGCGATCGCCTCGAAGCCGAAGGCGCGCTCTTCCGGCAGCGGCGGCGCCTTGATCGCATCGCCGAGCAGATTGCCGAGCGCCCCGCCGCGCCCGCCGAGGCCGGCCAGCGGATCGACGCGCCCGGCGCCCTCGCCGGCCGCGGGCAGGGTCACGGTCAGCGTGCGCGTCTGCGGCGGATAGCAGATGCCGAGGTCGGCGCAGCCCTGGAAGCCGATCTTCAGGCGCACGCTGCGCCCGGCGCCGTTCAGCCCGGGCAGGGTCGCGACCAGCTCGCGCCGGTAGGTCTCGGTCTTGCCGAAGAATTCGTCCTCATGCGCTTCGCCCCGCGGCAGTTGCAGCGCGCCGGCGCGCACGCCCGGGTCGGCCGGTTCGACCTTGGTACGATGGCGATAGAGGTAGTAGCCGTCGGCGATCGCCCAGCGCACCCGCACCGCGTCCGGGCCGGCGGCCTCGGCGCTCAGCGCGAACGCCTGATCGACCGGCAGCAGGTCGGATTCGTCGATCTGCGCCGCGACCGGCGCGGCGGGCAGCGTCAGCAGGGCCAGTACGGCCAGCAGGCGTCGCAGGCGAGGGGGCATGGATCAGTCCGTAACGCGGGAATCCGCGGCGGTTTCCGCGGCCACCCAGTTTAGGTACTCGGAGAGTCCTCCGACAGCCTCCAGCGCGATCAGTTCCGGCACGTCGTAGGGGTGCAGCGCGCGCAGACGCTCGGCGAGCGCGGGCAGGCGCGCGGCGGTGGTCTTGATCAGCAACTGGATTTCCTCGGCGCGTTCGACCCCGCCGTCCCAGCGGTAGATCGAAGTCACGCCGGGCAGCAGGTTCACGCAGGCCGCTAGCCGTTCCTCGACCAGCGCCTGCGCGATCGCCTCGGCGCCCGGACGGTCCGGGCAGGTGCACAGGCACAGCCGCACGGCCTCGCCCGCCGTCGCGGCCGCTTCCTGCGCCATCATTCGCCGCCGATCGGCCGCTTGGGCCGGGTGCGACCGAGACGGCGCGCGGTCAGCTCTTCGACGATCTCGACCAGCGCGATCCGGGTCCGCGGCGAGGCTTCGCGGAAGGCCTGTACCAGGCGCAGCTCCAGCGGCTCCTCGACCAGCAGCGCGTCCGCGGCCGAGACCGAATCGAGCACCGCATCCTCCGACAGCTGCATCTTGCCGCGGCCGGTCGCCAGCCATTCGAAGGCGATCCCCGCGACCATCGCCACCGCGCGCAGATGATCGACGCTGGGATTCTTGCCCTGGGGCGACTCCCAGTGGCTGACCGCGCTGCGCTGCACTCCGATCTTCTCCGCCAGTCGGGCCTGGGAAAGGCCGGCATGGCGCCGCGCGAGTCTGATTCTGTCCTGAGGTGTCATTTTTATGTGATTCAGTTCACTGAACGAGGGCTGCTACGGTCTATCGAAACACTTCTGTTGAAGATATACCAACAGCCAACATTGTTCACGTCGCTACCAAAATTGTCTATACATTGCCTGCTTTTGGTAGCATGCCACCGGTAATAGCTGAGGAATCAGGCAGATAGCGCGTTTTGCTGAAGTGCGCTCACCGGGATTGGCCTGTTTTCGCGAAGTGCATGACTTCACAGGAAATATTGCGCCGCTATTCTCCGTCCAGCCGGTAGGGACGCTGGCTGCAATACGGAGGTTGCAAGGGGAGGAGCGCACCTGCACGGGTGACGTCAGGATGATCTTCTCCGGGAGCGCGCACTATATGTGCGCGCTCTTTTTTTGTGCGTCCGAAAAGTGGCGCCCGTGGAATCCCCGCCCGCGAAGCCGGTGCCCGCCAGGCAGGCAGCTCAGGGCATCGGCCCGGACAGTGGGGGTCCGCGGAATCGCGGCCCGTCGTTGCGGTGCCGCCGGGATCAGATGAGCGGTGTCTGCCGCTGCGCTCAGGCCACCCGCAGCGCGGCCTGCACCATCAGCGTCAGCACGCAGACGATGCCCAGCAGCCAGGACAGCGAGCGCAGGGTGTCGCGGTCGGCGAGATAGCAGATCCCGTGCAGCACGCGGAAGACCACGAAAGCCACCGCGAGGATCGAAATCCGGTCCGCATCCACCCCGGCGAGCTGCGCCATCAGCACGGCGGCGGCGAACGCCGGAAACGCTTCGAAGGCGTTGAGATGCGCGGCGTTGCCGCGCCGCACGCGCGGATGATCCTGTTTCGCGACCCAGCCGCGTGGATCGCGGTTGTCGTAACCGCGGACCGCGGATTTGCCGACCGCGGTCCAGACGTAGGGCAGGACGGCGGCGATCAGGATGCACCAGTAGGCGATCGACATGCGGGCGGCTCCATGCACGGGACATTCCCGGAGCGCGCAGGGTAACCCGATCGCGGCCGGCCGCGGCTGTGGTGGTGCGGCGGTGCCGTCGCGCCCTGTAGAGCGGATCGCAGATCCGCTGCGCCGTCTCCGGAGAGGTGTGCAGCGGATCTGCGATCCGTTCTGCAAGAGAGGGAAGCCGACGATCAGCCGGCGAAATACCGCAAGCTCATGCCCACCCCCATGCCGGCCATCACCAGGAGCACGATCCAGGTCAGCAGAGTGCCCCAGAAGCGGCCGAAGGAATATCCCGAACGCTGCGACAGGCCCCAGGCGTGCAGGCTCCGCGCCAGCAGCAGCAGGCCGCCGACCGTCCACAGCCAGACCGGAGCGAGGCCGGAGATCTCCAGCAGGCCCATCAGCAGCAGCGCCATCGGCACATACTCGACGAAATTGCCGTGCGCGCGCATCCGCCGCAGCAGGTGCTTGTCCTCGCCGTCGCCGATGCCGATCTGCTGCGAGCGCCGGTAGGCGACCACGCGCACGGCGAGCAGAAGCATCAGCAGGACGTGCAGGGAAACGAACAGCAGCGTGATCCGGGGCATGGTCGGGGTCTCGGTGGCGGATGGAAAGTGGGTTGAAGCGTGGATTCAAGCCGCGAGCGGCCGCGCCTGCAGGCTGGCGACTTCGTGCGCGGTGCCGTAGCGGCCCTTGTCGTCGCGCACCACCTGCGCCAGGGCGCAGTCGGGGTCGTGGGTGAAGAACAGATGGACGTTGCGCGCGAGTTTGTCGTCGAGGAAGACGCGCTTCTCGTCGATCAGCAGTTCCGGATTGCGGTCGTAGCCCATGGTGATCGGCACGTGCACCCAGGGCCGGCCGGGAATCAGGTCGGCGCAGAACACCACGCCGCCGTGAGCCTCGCCGTCGACGCGCTCTGGGCCGACGATCTCGGCCAGCATCAACCCGGGCGTGTGGCCGTCGCTGTAGTGGAAGCGCACGGTCTCGCCCAGCGCCGCACAGTGCGCACCGTCGACGATCTCCAGCCGGCCGCTGGCTTCGAGCAGGCCCGGCAGTTCGGGGATGAAGCTGGCGCGGTCGCGCGGATGCGGCGCGCGCGCGCGCTCCCAGCAGCCGCGGCTGACCACGTAGGTCGCATTCGGGAACAGCAGCGTCGGCGCGGCGCCTTCGCGCCACGGCGCCAGCAGACCACCGGCGTGGTCGAAATGCAGATGCGACAGCACGACCACGTCGATGTCCTCGTGGCCGAAACCGGCGTCGCGCAGCGAATCCAGCAGGACATGGCGATCCTCGATCACGCCGTAGCGCTCGCGCAGCTTCGGTTCGAAGAACGCGCCGATACCGGTCTCGAACAGCACCGTCTTGCCGTTCAGCGGCGACGCCAGCAGCGCGCGGCAGGCCAGCGCGATCCGGTGCTGCGCGTCGGGCGGCGACCATTTCTCCCAGACCGCGCGCGGCGCGTTGCCGAACATCGCGCCGCCGTCGAGTTTCTGCGAATTGCCGAGCAGGGACCAGAGTTTCATGAGGATGTCCTCCCGCGTTCGATCGCGTAGACGTGCTCGACGCACGCCTCGCCCTTGTGTTCCGTTTGCGCGGTATCCGCCAGACGCATGCCCAGACGTTCGAGCAGGCGCAGGCAGGCCGCATTGCGCGCGTCGCTGGCCGCGATCACGCGCTGCGCCGGGGTGTGCGCGAACAGCAGCGCGATCACCGCGCCGGCGGCTTCGGCGGCGAACCCGCGGCCCTGCGCATCCGGATGCAGGCTGACCCCGAACTCGGCCCAGCGCGCATCCGGCGACAGGAACACGCCGAGATCGCCGAGCAGGCGATCGTCGTCGACGCCGGCGATGGCGAGCTGCGCCCACTCGCCCGGTTCGAGTCCGGCGTTGCGGCCTTCCTCGCGCAGGAAGGCCATCGCCTCGTCCTCCGACATCGGCGACCAGCCCTGGTATCGCGCGACCTCCGGATCGCTGCGATAGCCGTGGAAGGCCCGGAAATCGGACGGCCGCAGCCGGCGCAGGCGAATGCGCGCGGCGGCGTGCGGCAGGTGCGCGAACAGCGACATGGCGTCGTTATGCGCGCTTCACGGCGCCGCCGGCGCGACCGCGGCCTTGCCGACCGGATTGCGCGGGTCGGAGCCGCCGTGCAGGGTGTTGTCGCGCAGGTTCCACTCCACGGTCTGCAGATTGCCCCAGGTGTCGCTGGAGCGGCGGCCGTCGGCAGCCTCCTTCGGCGCGCTCACGGTATGGCCCATCGCGCGCAGGGTCGCGATCACGTCCTCGGGCAGCGCATTGCGCTCGATCCCGATCGCGTCGGGCATCCACTGGTGATGGAAACGCGGCAGCGCGGCAACCGACTGCGCATCGAGGCCGTCGGCGTAGCCGAGGATGCCGATCAGGACCATGGTGATGATCCGGCTGCCGCCGGGCGTGCCGAGCACCGCGACGCGATCGTCCGAACGCATGAAGGTGGGGGTCATCGAGCTGAGCATGCGCTTGCCGGGCTGCGGCGCGTTGGCGTCGAAGCCCATCACCCCGAAAGCGTTCGGCGTGCCGGGCTTGAGCGCGAAATCGTCCATCTCGTTGTTGAGCAGCACGCCGGTGCCCGGCGGAATCAGCCCGGAGCCGAACAGGAGATTCACGGTCTGGGTGCCGGCGACCATGTTGCCTTCGGCGTCGATGATCGAGAAATGGGTGGTGTCCTCGTCCTCCAGCGGGGTCTGCTCGCCGGGCAGCAGATCGCTGGGTGTGGCCTTGCGCGGATGGATGGTCGAACGCTGTCCGGCGGCGTAGTCGGCGCTGGTCAGCAGGCGCCTCGGCACCTTCACGAAATCCGGATCGCCGAGATAGAAGGTGCGGTCGCGGAACGCGCGCCGCATCGCCTCGACCGTCAGATGCACGCGCTCGGCCTGCGGCAGCTTCGCCAGATCCCAGGGCTCCAGCATCTGCAGCATCTGCGCCAGCGCGATGCCGCCGGAAGACGGCGGCGGCGCGGTCACGATCCGCCAGCCGTCGTATTCGAAGCGGATCGGCTCGCGCTCGCGCACGCGATAGCCGGCCAGTTCCTCGGCGCTCCAGCGGCCGCCGTCGGCGCGCACGCCGTCGAGCAGTCTTTTCGCCACCGGCCCGCGGTAGAAACCGTCGAAGCCGCGCTCGGCCAGACGCTCCAGCGTGCGCGCGAGGTCGGGCTGGCGGAAGACCTCGCCCTCCTCCGGTCCATCGCCGTCGGCGAGGAACACCGCGCGCGTGCCCTTGTAGCGCTCCATCACGTCGCGCCGCGCCTCGTAGCCGCGGGCCATCCGCGCATAGACCGGGAAGCCTTCGCGTGCGATCCGGATCGCCGGCGCCAGCGACGCTTTCAGCGGCAGACGACCGTACCGTTCGGCCAGATGCACCAGCCCGGCCGGCAGGCCCGGGATGCCGGCCGACCATGCGCCGTTGGTGGCGCGATCGCGGTCGAACTCGCCCTTGGCGTCGAGATACATCGCCTGGGTCGCAGCGGCCGGCGCGGTCTCGCGCGCGTCGATGAAGATGTCGCGGCCGCTCTTCGCGTCGTGCAGCAGGAAGAAACCGCCGCCGCCGAGGCCGGAGGAAATGGGTTCGACCACCGACAGCACCGAGGACACCGCGACCGCGGCATCGAAGGCATTGCCGCCGGCGCCGAGAATCTCCATGCCGGCGTCGGTGGCGAGCGCGTGCGCGCTGGCCACGGCCGCGCCGGGCGGCTGCGCGGCCGGCGCCTGCGTGCGTTCGGCGGCGGGCAGCGCGACGGCCCAGAGCAGGGCCAGCAGGGCGAAGAGCGCGGCCGGCAGCCGGACCGGAGACACACGTGAGGACGGGTTCATGCGATCTCCTGCTGCAGCCTGGCGAACTTCGCCAACAGCGCTTCCTGCGTTTCGGGATGGTCCGGGTCGGGATCGATGCATTCGACCGGGCACACCACCACGCACTGCGGTTCGTCGTAATGACCGACGCATTCGGTGCACAGCGCCGGGTCGATGACGTAGATGGTCTCGCCCTGCGAGATCGCGCGATTCGGGCAGGCCGGCTCGCAGACATCGCAGTTGACGCAGAGTTCGTTGATCTTCAGCGACATGGGGGCGCCGGGTGCCGCCGCGGCGCGAAAGCCGCGACGGTCTTGGGGGATGCGGGCCGACGGAGCGGCCCGCGGCGGATCATCCGGGGACGATCACTTGGCTTCGACGAACACGTAGTCGACGCCGGCAGGCTCGACCGCGGCCTTGACCCGCTCGCTGTCGGCGGCGCTGCCGATGAACAGCAGCTTCACGCCCTTGAGTTTGTCGGGCTTGACGCCCTCGAACGCGGCGACGACGAGATCGGCGATCTTGGTCGAGGACGGCGAGGCGGCCGCATAGGTCAGCAGGTTGCCGCCGAGGATGCCGCGCGAGACGTCGCCCTTGGCCTTGTCGAGCAGGCGGTCGTACTGGCCCTGGAAATCGGGCGCGCTCTCGGCCGGCAGCAGATACACGAACGGCGCGTTGCTCACGCCCTCCATGTTGCGACCGACCACGTCGGTCACGTACTCGCGCCAGGCCGCGGCGTCTTCGTTGGTCGGCGCGGCGACCGGCGGCTTTTCGGTCTTCACCGGGGTATCGGCCTCCTTCTTGCAGGCGGCGAACGGCAGCGTCAGCAGCGCGATCAGGAGCAGGCGGGCGATGGTGTTCATGGGTACTGGGATCCTCGGGTTGGACGCTTGAACTCGGTTTTGCGGGTGTGTAGGCGGATACGTTGTATGTCGTGCGGAAATCCCGGGCGCCGGACCGAGACCGATCCGGGCCCGGCACCGACGCGATGCCGGGTCAGCCCCGGCTGCGCTGCCATTCCTCGTGCAGCGCGCGACTCACCGCCGGCGGCACGAAGCCGGACACGTCGCCGCCGAGGCGGGACACTTCGCGGACCAGCGAGGAGGAAATGAAACCGTATTGTTCGGCCGGCGTCAGGAACAGCGTTTCCACTTCGGGAATCAGGTGCCGGTTCATGCTCGCCAGCTGGAACTCGTATTCGAAGTCGGACACCGCGCGCAGGCCGCGCAGCAGCACCCCGGCGCCGACATCGCGCACGAAATGGGCGAGCAGCGAATCGAAACCACGGACCTCCACGTTCGGGAACCGGCTAAGCGAATCGCGGGCCAGATCGACCCGCAGCGCCAGCGGCAGCGCAGGCCGCTTGGCCGGGCTCTCGGCGACGCCGACCACAAGCCGCTCGAACAGCGGCGCGGCGCGTTCGACGAGATCGAGATGCCCGTTGGTGATCGGGTCGAAGGTGCCGGGGTAGACCGCGATCCGGGCAGCGGGCGGACGGTGATCCTGGGTCATGTGCGGGCGGCGGACGCTCGATCCTGGGTGCGCGCCAGTGTAACAGCCGGTCGCACCGGATCAGGCGCCCTGCCCGTCGCGGCCCGCGTCCGCCCCGTCGGCGACATCCGCGGGCTGGCGTCGATACAGCGCGTAGCGCACGTCGCGGGTGCGGCCTTCGCGGTGCAGGCGCCACTCCGCATCCGGCGCGGCATCGGCCTCCGGCGGCGATTCGACGTAGAGCCAGGCATCCGCCGCCAAGTGCGGCGTCAGCGCCGCCAGCGCCGGCCGCCAGAGCGCGCCGACGAACGGCGGATCGACGAAGGCCAGATCGAAACCGTCCGGCGCCGAGCGCAGCCAACCGAGGGCATCGGCGCAGACCACCCGCACCCGCTCGCCGCCGGGAAGGCGCGCGGCAAGCGCCTGCAGGCCGGCGGCCAGCGCCGGGTCGCGCTCGACCAGCACCGCCTCGCGCGCGCCGCGCGAGACCGCCTCCAGACCCAGCGCCCCGCTGCCGGCGAACAGATCGAGTACGCGCGCACCGGGCAACACCGGCTGCAGCCAGTTGAACAGGGTCTCGCGCACCCGGTCGGCGGTCGGACGCAGGCCGTCGCGATCGGCGACCGGCAGCTTCGTGCCGCGCCAGTGGCCGCCGATGATCCGTACCGCGCCGGGCGGACGCGCAGGCGGCGAGGCGGCGGGGCGGCGGTTCATCGGGAAGCCGGAAGGGCGGGTGGTACCATGCAGGGCATTCTCCGCGAATCGCGTCGCCCTTGCCTCCCCCGCCCGAATGATCCCCTTCTTCCGCCGCAAGAAACCGGACGCCGCCGCACAGCCCGAGACCGCCCCCGCCGCCCCCGAAGCGGTCGCCGCGCCCGTCGAGGCCCCGGCGGAGCACGCCCTCGCACCGACCGCGGAAGCCGCGACGGAAACGCAGTCCGACCCCCTCCCCGCAGCGACGGAAACCGCTCCGGCCGCGACGCCGGGCAAGCCCGGCTGGCGCGAACGCCTGCGCAACAGCGCCTTCGCGCGCGCCTTCGGCGGGCTGTTCTCCGGCAACCCGCGGCTCGACGACGATCTGCTCGACGAGATCGAAACCGCCCTGCTCACCGCCGATGTCGGCGTCGCCGCGACCACCCAGTTGATCGACACCCTGCGCCGGCGGATGAAGGCGCGCGAGTTCGCCGACGCCCGCGCTCTGCTCGCCGCGCTGCGCGCCGAACTCATCGCGCTGCTGGCGCCGGTCGCGAAACCGCTGGTCGTCGCCGACGACAAACCGTTCGTGATCCTCACCGTCGGCGTCAACGGCGTCGGCAAGACCACCACCATCGGCAAGCTCGCGCACCGCTTCAAGTCCGAAGGCCGCTCGCTGATGCTGGCCGCCGGCGACACCTTCCGCGCCGCCGCGGTCGCGCAGCTGCAGGCCTGGGGCGAACGCAACGGCGTCGCGGTCGTGGCCCAGGGCCAGAACGCCGACGCCGCCTCGGTCGCGTTCGACGCGCTGCAGGCGGCGAAGGCGCGCGGCATCGACGTGCTGATCGCCGACACCGCCGGCCGTCTGCATACGCAGCAGGGCCTGATGGCCGAACTGGGCAAGATCAAGCGCGTGCTCGGCAAGATCGACGGCGCCGCGCCGCAGGAAGTGCTGATGGTGATCGACGGCACCACCGGCCAGAACGCGCTGTCGCAACTGCGTCAGTTCCACGCCGCGGCCGGCGTCACCGGGCTGGTGGTGACCAAGCTCGACGGCACCGCCAAGGGCGGCGTGGTGTTCGCGCTGGCCCGCGAATTCGGCATTCCGATCCGCTTCGCCGGCATCGGCGAACGCCCCGAGGATCTGCGCGTGTTCGACGCCGAAGCCTTCGTCGATGCGCTGCTGCCGGAGACGCTCGGCGGGTGAGCGACCAGGGCGAGACCGCGGGCGATCCTCGCGCCGACGCCCCCATCGCGCCGCGTCGCCGGCGCTGGCGGCGATTCCTGATCGGCAGCGCGCTGCTCCTGCTGGCGCTGTCGCTGCTGACGACCTGGCTGCTGCAGCCGCGGCAACTGGTGCCGCTGGTCCTCGACCGCGCCGGCAGCGCGCTGTCGCTGGAACTGAGCGCCGCGACCGATGCCGAAGCGCGCCTGCGCGGCGAACCGCAGCTGGTGGTGCGCGATCTGGTGGTGCGCGAACCCGGCGCGGAGGCCGCGATCCTGCGCGCGGATCGCGTGCTGCTCTCCCTGCCCTGGTCGAGCCTGCGCGATCCCGACGCCGCGCCGGTGATCGAACGCATCGAGCTGGACGCGCCGGTGCTGAACCTGCCCGCACTGCAGGCCTGGCTGGACAAGCGCCCGCCGGCCGAAC